>JBBQWD010000198.1:0-1635 GCA_038210945.1 Gemmatimonadales bacterium | reverse complement strand
ACTATCGCAATCGTCTCGTCGCGGGTTCCGGGGAAAACGGCGAGACGCGGCTGGCGCCGGTAGCCGGGAAGTCCGTCGGAGTTGTAAACCAGCAGCTCGCTCTGGCGACTGAGGACGTGCCGCTCGCCCACGATCTCGGCTAGACGCTCGGCGACCGCGGATTGTGACCGCGGGATCGGCTGGGTCATCCGTGAAATCTAGCTACTCGTCTTCTCCCGGCGCGGCGACGACGAGCCGCAGCGCGTCACGCTCGATGCGGTAATCGAGTGGCGTGCTGAATCGCTTCAGCTCGCCGTCCAGACCGATAGTCGCTGTCGGCCGGGTGAGGTCGATCCTGCAGCTGTCGACAATGAACTCGGCGAATTCCGGCAGCTTATCGGCTTCCTGCCTCCCTTTCGTGATTCCTGCAAGCGCCAACGCAAAAAGCCGCGCCGGCCTTCCACCTTGAACGATCATGACGTGAAGTCCAGGTCTGCCGTTCTTTACTCGATTTCCGAGAATGGGCATTTTGAGCTCACGCTCGCCGACTCCGATGAAAACGAGGGACGTGCGGTAGGTCTTCTTTTCACCTTCGACTTCGAGCGTAACGGAGAAGGTGCGGATCTCCGACATCATCTTCGCGAAGGCAATCACGCTGGCGATCGTGTAACCAAACAGCTTCTCCAGTCTTTCCCGCTCACGAACGAAGGTCACGTACGCTCCGAGTGAGCTCGTGTTCAGGAACACAGAGTCGTTCACGTATCCGATGTCCGCCCTGACGACGTGGGCGCCTCTGGCGGCCATCGCCGCTTTCCCCAGATCCTCCGGGACGCCATGATCTTTCGCGAAGTGGTTGAGAGTCCCGGCCGGGAGGATCGCTAGCTCGATGTCTTTGTTCGCAACGAGAGCGGCGGCGGTCGCGATAGTACCGTCGCCTCCCGCGACCAGGATTCGCTTCGCCCCTTGATCGATTGCCTGCTTTAGCCGGTTCTCGAGCTCACTGGGCTCAACTGCTTCCAGCTCGAATCCGGCCTTTGTAAGCGCGTCCCGAGCAGCTTCCGCGCTACCGCCCGCCGAGTTGAGGAACGCCTTGACCTTCGATTCGGCGGGCGCTGGTTGAGTGGCAGTCATGTCCCGTTCCTATACAAAAAAGACGCCGGGCTCGAATGCCCGGCGTCTTTTCAGCCATTAATCGCGTTAGTCGCGAAAGATTGTGGTGTTTAGCTCCAGAATCCGGCCAGCGCCGAGCCGTCCGGCGACTCGCGCAGCTTCTCGAACGCTCGCTCGCGGATCTGTCTGATTCGCTCGCGGGTCACACCCATCAGCGCGCCGATCTTCTCGAGGGTCATCGCGTCGGAGCCCTGCTCGAGACCGTAATAGAGGTGCAGAATCTTGCGCTCGCGCGGGGTGAGGTACTTCCGGAACACGCGGTCAATGAATTCGCGCATGAGATGGAAGTCGGTTACGTCCTCTATCTCACCGCCATCCACACCGGCGAAGCGCTCGCCAAGGGTGCAGGCTTCGCGGTCAGATCTGTCGATCGGGGCATCCAGCGAGATCTCGGTCGCCGACATCTGCTTCGCGGAACGAACCGCGTCGGGCGTTTCCTCGAGCAGGCGGCCGATCTCGTTGTCGGTCGGATCGCGCTTGAGAACC
>JBBQWD010000197.1:0-1654 GCA_038210945.1 Gemmatimonadales bacterium | reverse complement strand
GAAAATATCGGCCGATGATTCGACCGCGTCGGCAATCAGCGCGTTGGAGTGGCCAATGATCCCCGCGAAAAGCTTCACGAACACGAGGAGAGCGTTCGTCAGCAGTCCAGCCTGGGCCCAGCGGATGGCTCTGTTGGTCGCTTCTTTCACTGCAGCGTCGCCCTGCTAGAGGTCGACTTTCTCCAGGCGCGCAGCGGCCTCATTGATGCGGGCGGCGTAGGCTTCGGCGTCCTGCCCCGGTACCCGGCGAGGAATGACGAATTCGGGGTTCTCCGGCGGATTCGAAGTCGGCATGTTCACAAAAAGATCTCCTCCTCGAGCTATCACGGCCGCCTCGAACCGATCTATGGCGGTCATGAGGTCGTCGAGGTGGGCGCTGGTCTCGCGCCCAGTGAGAAGCACACCCTTCTGTCGAAGGCGACCCTCCAGCTCGATGACGGCCGAGTTTCGCTCCTCGCGCCGGTGCGGGTCGAGAGCTTCCTGCTGCTCCTCAAAGGATTCCTGTGTCATCCAGCCTCCACGAAGTCGGGTTGCAGGGATTGATCTGCAAGTCCCGTGATAGCGGCGTGAAAGCTGCGACATTCCGCTGCTTTCGGCGAGGGCAAACGAGATGTCGCGCGCGTTCGTGAAGGAAGACGCCGGTTGGGGGGATCCGGGGAAACGCTACTCGCTACCCGAGCGCGCCGATCCTGGTTACGACGAAGCCGCTGCCGAGGCGCTACTCGAGGGAGCGAAGGCCGGCGATACGGGAAGCGCCGAGAGCGCTACTGGATATTACTGGGGTGAGAAGAAGCTGCGCCCATTCGTCGAGCGGATCCGCGCGCGAGCTGAACGCGAGGGAGACGAGCGCCTTATCCAGCTCGCCGAGAGATACCTCCGATAGCGCGGAAAGAGATCGGGGAATTACTTTAGCGGCCACCCGACTCGCCCTCCCGGAGAACTGATTCGTGCAATCTCGCGCAATTTGCGTCCTTGTTAGCGCCGCCCTGCCCCTCTCGCTGCTGCTCCCCTGCTCCGCCAGCTCTCAGAGGATACCCGGCACCATTCAGCCGGCGGGCCAGACGTCTTCGGCGCCGTACGACACTAGCGCGTTCGCCGCGCTGCGTTGGCGCGAGATCGGACCCTTTCGCGGCGGTAGATCAGTGGCGGTCGCCGGATCGAGCAAGCGAGCGAACGAGTACTACTTCGGGACGACGGGCGGCGGAGTCTTCAAGACGACGGACGGTGGAATTAGCTGGGCTCCGGTGACCGACAAGTATTTTGGCGGCACGATCGGCGCGATCGGCATCAGCGAATCGAATCCGGACATCGTGTACGTTGGCGGCGGCGAGTACCCGATTCGCGGGAACGTCTCGCATGGTGACGGAGTCTGGCGGACCAGCGATGGCGGAAAGACCTGGGCTTCGCTCGGCCTCGCCGAGACGAGGCAGATCTCCCGGGTACGCGTTCATCCCACCAATCCCGACATCGTCTATGTGGGAGCGCAGGGTCACGTGTTCGGCCCCAACAGCGAGCGCGGCGTCTATAAGACGACCGATGGCGGGAAGAACTGGAGAAAGATTCTCTACCGCAACGATTCGACTGGCATCACCGACCTCGTGCTCGATCCGAACAATCCGGAGACGATTTACGCGGCGTTCTGGCAGGCGTGGCG
>JBBQWD010000196.1:0-1661 GCA_038210945.1 Gemmatimonadales bacterium | reverse complement strand
TACGTCGACAAGGTGATGAAGGAGATAGCGCACCAGATCCCAACGGTTCCCGAGCCATCCGACGACGATCTCCCTGTGACGGCGATGCGGTACACGCTCGCGGAGCATTACAAGGACAGCGAAGAGAGGATTCCGATCAGGGACGAGCGCATCTTCGACGGTGACCTGAGTACGATCTTCGTCGCCGCGGAGCAAGCGCCAGGCGCTGCCACTGCCGCGGAGTTCATCTCGCGCCACCGGCGAGAAATCGTAACGCGAATCTCCTATTGGACTGGTGAGAACGCGTCCATCGTCCGACAGTTCGTCGATTTCCTCGCTGAGCGCGCGGCGCGCCTCGACCTGAAGCTCGGTGGACTGGAGGCCTCGACGCTGATCGAGCTCACGGCGTTTGGAACGGCGGTGATGATGAATTACCGCCACACCAACGAAATCGACGGCACCGAATCGGGCGACGACTCGTGAAGATTACAGTTCTCCACAGCAAGGATGCGCTCGATCCGCCCGTCGATCCGATTCTGGATCAGCTCGACGCCGCGCTTGCTACCAACGGCCACGCCGTGCGGAGATTGGCGGTCGACGATGCCGTGCAGCCGCTGATCGACGAGCTCACCAAAGAGCAGCCCGAGCTGGTATTCAACCTCGCGGAATCATTCAGAGGGAAGAGCGCGCTCGAATCCAACGTCGCCGCCCTGCTCAACCTTCTCGACCTGCGGTACACAGGCTCGAGTCCGGCCGGGCTCATTCTCGCCGGCGACAAGACTCTCACCAAGAAGGTCCTCGCGTTTCACGGGATTCTCAGCGCCAAGTTCGCGACGATGTACCGCGGGCAGTCTGACTGGGTTGGTGATATCAAGTTCCCACTGCTCGTCAAGCCACCGCAGGAAGATGCGTCGCTCGGGATCACGCAGAAGTCCATCGTGAACGATGTGAAGGAGCTGCTCGATGTGATCAGCAGCACCCAGCAGGAGTATCAGTCACCGGTGCTTGTCGAGGAATTCATCGACGGCCGCGAGTTCTACGTGGGCGTGATAGGCAACAGCAAGGTGGAAGCGCTGCCGATAATCGAGCTCGACTTCTCGAAGTTTCCGGCTGGATTGCCCAAGATCGCCAGTTGGGAGGCGAAGTGGGGAGACGACGGCGACGAGAAGGGAGCGGAGTTCGAGGGGACGAAGTCCGTCTTCCCGACCGACGTGCCGGAGGAGCTGGCGACGAAGATTCAGCAGGTCGCCATTGATTCGTTCCAGGCTTTGCGGCTGCGCGACTACGCGCGCATCGACCTTCGCGTCACGGCCAATGAAGAGGTCTATGTAATCGAAGCGAACCCAAACTGCTATCTGGAGCAGAACAGCGAGTTCGCGCGTGCGGCGCAGAAGGCGGGACTCGAGTATCCCGCGCTGATCGCGCGAATCGTGGAACTGGCGAGCGCGCGGTACTCGAGATGACCTCTACAACAAAAAAGCCGGCGACGTCGCCGGCTTTTCCGTTGCATTCTGCTCGAAGCGGCCTACCTGCGCTTCTTCCGCGCCGCCGCCTTCGCCGCCTTGTTCCGTGCACGTGTGCGAGCGCCCTTTCTGGCGGACGCGCTGCGGGCTGCCTTGCTCCGGCCGCGCGTTGCCGCGCCTCTCTTAGCCGCGGCTTTGTTACCACGTCTTTTCGCTGCT
>JBBQWD010000195.1:0-1857 GCA_038210945.1 Gemmatimonadales bacterium | reverse complement strand
CTGATCGTCTTCTGAAGTCTTCTCGAGCTTCTTCAGCTGATCGCGCGCCGCAGTTCTCGCGTGCCTGATGCCGATCCGCGCCTCTTCCGCGAGCTTGTGAACGACCTTCACGAGCTCCTTCCGGCGCTGCTCATTGAGCGCCGGCAGCGGAACCCGAATCACGCCCGCCTGAGTCTGCGGATTGAGCCCGAGGTCGGACTCGCGGAGGGCCTTCTCGATCGCGGACACGAGGCCCTTGTCCCATGGCGTGACGGTGAGGAGCCGCGGCTCGGGAGCGGAAACGCTACCCACCTGATTGAGCGGCATCTGCTGTCCGTACGCGTCCACGCGAACGGTGTCGAGCAGGCTCGTCGTCGCCTTTCCGGTTCGGATCGACGCGAGCTCGCGCTTCGACGCCTCGAATGATCTCTCCATCGCGGTCCGGCAGTCCTTCGTGATCTGAGGAATTGTCGTCATTGTACGATCGTTCCGACGCGCTCACCCAGCAGCGCCTTCGCAACCTCTCCGTGACGGTGAATGTTCAGGACGATGATCGGCAGCTTGTTCTCCTTGCAGAGTGTGATGGCCGTCTGGTCCATCACGCCCAGCTCGTTGATCATGACATCGCGATAGCTGATCGAGTCGTATTTCTTCGCTTCCGGATCGCGCTTGGGGTCAGCAGAGTAGACCCCATCGACGCTGGTCGCCTTGACGATCACGTCGGCGTGGATCTGGATCGCGCGCAGTGCCGCGGCTGTATCGGTGGAGAAGTAGGGATTCCCTGTGCCCGCGGCAAAGATGACCACGCGACCCTTCTCGAAATGCCGCATTGCGCGGCGGCGGATGAACGGCTCAGCGATAGACTCCATCGCGATTGCGCTCATGACGCGCGTCTCCAGCTGCGCCTTCTCCAGCACGTCCTGCAGGGCGAGCGCGTTGATGACGGTGCCGAGCATGCCCATGTAGTCTGCGCCGACGCGATCCATCCCCATCTTCGAGAGCTGGGCGCCGCGCACGATGTTGCCGCCACCGATGACGAGACCGACGGTCGCTCCCATCTTCACGATGTCGGAGACTTCGACGGCCAGACGCTCAAGTATCGTGAAATCAAAGCCGGTGCCCTTCTGTCCGGCGAGTGCCTCGCCGGACAGTTTGAGCAGAACCCGTTTGTACTTGAGCTCAGCCAAAGGCTGCTCTACTCCTCGCCCATCTGGAAGCGAACGAAGCGGCGAACCTGAATGTTCTCTCCCAGCTTCGCCGAAGCTTCCTTGATCAGATCGCCGACGGTCTTCTTCGGCTCGCGAACCCAGGCCTGGTGCACGAGGGCTACGTCCTTGTAGTACGACTCGATCTTGCCGGCGACGATCTTCTCGATCAGATGATCGGGTTTGCCGCTCTCCTTCACCTGCTCGACGAAGATGCGACGCTCCTTCTCGACCTTGTCCTGAGGGACCTGATCCTTGTCGACGGCGACCGGAGCCGCGGCGGCGATGTGCTCGGCGACGTACTTCACCAGCTGCTTGAAGTCGTCGGTGCGCGCGACGAAATCGGTCTCGCAGTTCACCTCCACCATCACGCCGACCTTGCCGTTGTGGTGGATGTAGCTGCCGATCACGCCCTCGCTGGTCTGCTTGCCCGTGCGCTTCTCGGCCTTGGCGATCCCCTTCGTGCGAAGGTATTCGACGGCCTTGTCCATGTCGCCGTTGTTCTCTTCCAACGCCTTCTTGCATTCCATCATGCCCGCGCCGGTCTTCTGTCGCAGGGCCTGAACATCCTTCGCTGTGAATTTCTCTTTTGTCATCGTCATAATGTGTCTCGTGAAAACGCCGCCGGAGTTTTTCCGGCGGCGTGAAAGTTAACCTTCCTGCTCGGTCTCGG
>JBBQWD010000194.1:0-1986 GCA_038210945.1 Gemmatimonadales bacterium | reverse complement strand
CTCCGCGAAGCGTGTCAGCTCTACACCGAGAAGATGTTGCAGCCCGACGTCACGGTCGGACTGTCGATCACCGGCGCGCTGACACCGGCCGGGCTTGGAATGTCGGCACTCATTCCGCTCATCGAGGCCGGGTTCGTCGATTGGATCATCTCGACGGGGGCGAATCTTTACCACGATACGCATTTCGGTCTCGGACTGGCGATGCACCGCGGCAACGCGCAGGAGTCGGACGTGTTGTTGCGCGAGGAAGGAGTCGTTCGGATCTACGATATTTTCTTCGACTACGACGTCCTGCTCTCGACCGACGCGTTCTTCAGGAAGATCATAACGGGAAAGGAATTCCAGCGGCCGATGTCGAGTGCGGTGTTCCACAACCTTTGCGGCAAGTACGTTCGTGAGCGGGAGAAAGCGCTCGGCATCGGACAGAAGTCTCTGCTCTCAGCGGCGTACGCGGCGGGGGTTCCGATCTACACGTCGTCGCCGGGTGACAGCTCGATCGGCATGAACATCGCCGCGCTCGCGCTCGATGGGAACAAGCTCGTTCTCGATCCGAACCAGGACGTGAACGAGACGGCATCGATTGTTCTCGATGCCAAACGCGGCGGGGGAAAGAGCGGCGTGATGATTCTGGGTGGAGGAAGTCCCAAGAACTTCATGCTGCAGACCGAGCCGCAGATCCAGGAAGTGCTGGGGATCGACGAGAAAGGACACGACTTTTTCCTCCAGATCACTGACGCGCGCCCGGACACTGGTGGCCTTTCGGGTGCGACTCCGGCGGAGGCGGTGAGTTGGGGGAAGATCGACCCGGACCGGCTTCCGGACGCCGTAGTTTGCTATCTCGACTCGACCGTCGCGCTCCCGCTCCTGACATCGTATGCCTTTGCGCGCCACGAGGTTCGTCCACTCAAGCGACTCTTCGACCGCCGCGAGGAGATGATGTCGAAGCTTCGCGAGGAGTACGAGAAGTCGTCCGCCTCTCCGCCAGCGATTGACCACACCGATTCAAAGCTCCCGCAACATCGTTAGCCTAGGGATCGATCTGCATCCATCCGCACGAATCCGAAGCATCCGCGTTAGGTGATTGCCTCTCTGCGCGGTCCTGCCTACCTTGAAAGTGCGGCGCCCGGCCGGTCTACGGCCGGGCGTTCGATTTTCAGGCGCCAGTGGCGCCCGCAGTACCCATCTGCAACGGCGTCAGTCGTATGATAGAAAGCCTCAAGAAAAAACTGGGCGAAGAAGTCGAGAAGCTTCAGCACGAGCTGAACGTCATTCTGCCGCAGGAAATCCGACGCGCGGTGGAGATGGGCGACCTTCGCGAGAACAGCGAGTACAAGGCTGCGCTCGAACGTCAACAGTTCGTGCGTGCTCGCCTGGGTCAGCTGCGTGAGCGGCTCAGCAAGCTTTCTTCGATAGACGTTACCCAAATTCCCGCCGACAAAGTCGGGCTTGGCTCGCACGTGGTCGTACAGGACGAGAAGACGGGTGAGCGCGAGACCTACAGCCTGGTCTTCGGCGATTCCGTGGAGTTCGAGGAAGGACACGTGAGCATGTCGTCGCCGATCGGAAAGACTCTGGTCGGAAGAAGCGTTGGCGACTCGGTCGTGCTCAAGCTTCCCGCAATCACCCGCCGGCTCAAGATCATCGAGCTCAAAACGATTCATGACGCGGCCTGACGTCCTGCCGCTTCGCGACGCGTCAGCCGGCTGAACGGCGACGCTTCAGTAGTTTCTTTTCGGGCGTCGGGATCTCGAAACAACACTTTGGTCGTCCGGACCTGTCGCATTGCTCGTGTACCTCCGCATCGACGATGTTCGATACGAGCGAGGTGACGACGGAGCACACACAGTGATCCGCTTCGACCGCCGCCGCCAACGGGCAAGCACGGCCAATGATGCGATAGGAGTCGCCAGACTTCTCGACCGTAGTGATGCCACCGAGCGAGTTGAGCAGGTCCGATGCGCCAAGGACGCGTTTTCGAAGCGAATC
>JBBQWD010000193.1:0-2002 GCA_038210945.1 Gemmatimonadales bacterium | reverse complement strand
CAGAGAGATTCCAATGAAGCCCGATATCCATCCAGTGTACGCGACCGCGACCGTAAGGTGCGCCTGCGGCAATACATTCCAGACCCGCTCCACCCAGGCGGACATTCACACCGACATCTGCGCCAACTGCCACCCTTTCTTCACGGGCAAGCAGAAGCTCGTCGATACCGCGGGACGCGTCGAGCGCTTCCGTCAGAAGTACGGCAAGCCAGCCGCTGCTGCGCCTAGCACCGAAACCTGAGTCTCCGCGACCGGCTCAGGGACGCGATCGAGCGAGCCTCTGAGGTAGAGCGAGAGCTCTCCGATCCGCAGAACGTAAGAGATCGGGAGCGCATGGCTGCGCTGGGGCGGGAGCTCCGCCACCTCCAGCCATTAGTGCAGATGGGGACCAGGCTCGATCGATACGAGCAGGAGCTCGCGGAAACCCGCGAGCTCACTGGTTCCGACGACGCCGACATGGCGCAGGAAGCGAAGGCCGAAGAAGGCCGTCTCCAGAAATCCATCGACGACCTTCTCGTCGAAATCAAGCCGGCCCTTATACCGCACGACCCACTCGACGACCGCCCCGCTATTGTCGAGATCCGTGGTGGCGCCGGCGGCGACGAGGCCGCCATCTTTGCCGCTGATCTCTATCGCATGTACACTCGCTTCGCCGAGGGACGGCGCTGGCGCGTAGAAGTCATCTCGCAATCGGACGGCACCCTGGGCGGCGTCAAGGAAGCGATCTTCAAGGTGAAGGGTGAGGGCGCGTTCGGCGCGATGCGCTGGGAATCCGGCGTGCACCGCGTGCAGCGAGTTCCTGTCACTGAGAGCCAAGGGCGCATTCACACTTCGGCGGCGACCGTCGCCGTTCTCCCCGAAGCCGAAGAAATCGATCTCAAGATCGAGGACAAGGATCTCCGCATCGATGTGTTTCGCTCCTCCGGTCCGGGCGGTCAGAGCGTGAACACAACCGATTCAGCCGTTCGCATCACGCACATCCCGAGCGGAATCGTCGTCAGCCAGCAGGATCAGAAATCACAGCTTCAGAACAAGCTCAAAGCGATGGAAGTGCTTCGCGCGCGTCTCCTCGACGCGAAAATCGCGGAGCAGGAATCCGCGCGCGCGCGCATGCGCAAGACGCAGGTCGGCACCGGCGATCGCTCGGCCAAGATTCGCACGTACAACTATCCACAGAATCGCGTTACAGATCACCGCATAAATCTCACCCTGCACGAGTTGACCAAAGTGCTCAACGGCGAAATCGAGCCGTTCATCGAGGCGCTGAAGGTCGCCGACGTCGAGGAGAAGCTTGGTGAGTAAGCCAGCCGCGCCGTTTTTCCGGACGACGTTGCCGATCGGCACCATCGGCGACCTGCTCGCTGGTTGTACGGCGATGCTGGAGTCCGTGGGCGTTGGAGAGCCCCAGCGGGAAGCGCGCGACATCGTCGCTGCGGTGCTCGACGTGCCGAGGTTCTGGGCCGCCGCGAACTCGGTCGCCGATGCGTCTCCTGACGTTGCCCGCTCGGTAATCCGCGCCGCGATGGCTCGCGCAGGCGGCGCCCCGCTCGCCTACGCGGTCGGCCGCGCCTCCTTTCGGCACCTGTCGCTCGCGGTGGACGAGCGCGTCCTGATTCCTCGGGTGGAGACAGAGGTTCTCGTTGAACGGGTTCTCGATCGGTGCACACCGCGGACGCGTCGCATCGCTGATGTTGGGACAGGCTCGGGAGCGATCGCTCTCTCCCTCGCGTTCGAGCGCGCGTTCGAGCTCGTGATTGCCACTGACATCTCTCTGGATGCGATGGCTGTCGCGGCGGCCAACGCGTCTTCGCTTTCGACCGTTCTGAAATCGACCGTCGAGTTCCGTCACGGCTCGCTGCTTGCCCCTCTGGCCGGCGAACAGCTGGACGCGATCGTCTGCAACCCGCCGTACATCAGCTTCGCCGAGATCACTGAATTGCCCGCGGATGTCCGTGACTGGGAGCCAAGCCTCGCGCTGCTGTGCCCCGAGGACGGATTGTCC
>JBBQWD010000192.1:0-2418 GCA_038210945.1 Gemmatimonadales bacterium | reverse complement strand
ACGAACCGCACGGCGAAGAATTCTGCGCAGGACGTAGCCGCGGCCCTCGTTCGAGGGGAAAACTCCATCGGCGAGAAGGATGGCGACAGCGCGACTGTGATCCGCGATGACGAGGAAGGATGCCGGCTCCGCGCCACGAGGGAGGGGCTTGTCCTTCGGAGTCGTTTTCTTCGCTGTAGAACTCTTCGCGAGGCTCTTCTTCGCACTCGCGCCAGCTTTCCCCTTTGCCTTCGCCGCGCTGCCTTTGCTCGGCGCGAGATCGCTCCGGACGTATTTGTATCCGACGATTTTCTCGACGGCCGCGATGACATCGACGAATACATCGGCGTGGAAGCTGTTGGATTCTCCCTGCATGATTCCGGAGATGCGCTCGAGGCCAGCGCCCGTATCGACTGAAGGCTTCGGCAGCGGCACCAGCGTTCCGTCGGGCTGCCGGTCGAACTGCATGAAGACGAGGTTCCAGAACTCGAGGAATCTTCCCGCCTCGGCTCCTTCGACGAACGCGTCCTTCGAGAACTCTTTGCGATCGATCTTCGTCCACTCACCCTTGGCGCCGGCGGGGATCGCGAAGTCGCGCGCGACGTGAGCAAGGTCGATGAAGATCTCGGTGCACGGCCCGCACGGACCGGTGTCGGCCATCTGCCAGAAGTTGTCGTGCGCGCCGAGTCCGTAAATGCGTGAGTCGGGAAGTCCCGCGATCTCGCGCCATAGTGCGCGCGCTTCGTCGTCTTCCTCAAAGACGCTCACCCTGAGGTGCTCGCGTGGAAGCTTCAGCTCCTTGGTGACGAACTCCCAGGCGAAGCGGATCGCGTCGCGCTTGAAGTAGTCACCGAAGGAGAAATTGCCGAGCATCTCGAAGAAGGTGTGGTGCCGGGCGGTGTGGCCGACCTGCTCGAGATCATTGTGCTTGCCGCCTGCTCTGACGCACTTCTGCACAGTGGTCGCGCGGCGTCCCGGCGGTGGCTGCTCTTGTCCAAGAAATACCTTCTTGAACTGCACCATGCCGGCGTTGGTGAACATGAGCGTCGGGTCGTCACCGGGTACCACCGGAGAGCTCGGAAGCACGACGTGCCCCTGCTTCTCAAAATAAGTAGTGAATTTGCGGCGGACTTCAGACGCTTTCATAGAGGAAATATAGTGAACACGGATGCTTCTGATTGAACACGGATGCTCCGGATTGCAATGAGGCGATCCGGAGCATCAGCTCCAATCAGAAGCATCCGCGTTCAAGTTTCTCTTATCGGACTAGCCGTCCAACGACAGCCTTGATCTCGTCGAGATCGTAGCCACGCCGAGCCAGGAACGCGAAGAGTCGACGGCGAAGTACGAGCGGTTCCAAATCACCCAGCTGCGCGAGCTTCTTTTTGGCGACGCGCTCGATGACAACTGCGGGGTCTATTTCTTCCTGTTCGAGCACGTTCGCGATCGCGGTCGTCGCGATGTCGCCTTTGATTCCCTTCCGATAGAGATCCTGTTGCAATCGTCGCTTCGATGAGCCGGTGCTCAGGATCTTCGAGCGCGCATACTGCTCGGCGTATTTCGCATCGTTGAGGAGTCCGTTATCGACAAGGCGGCGGATCGCGTCATCCGCGTCCGCCGCCGAGTATTTCTTCTGGATCAGTTTCCGGTACAGCGCACTCGTGGAGTACGGGCGCGCTGACAACAGGTTCAGCGCGTAGTTGTACGCCGTCGGTGGGGTCAATCCGCCAGCTCTACCTCTGTGTCGGCCGGCAACGCCGGCTTGATGCCGAGGACGGTCTTCACCTTCTCCTCGACTTCGGCGAGGAGAGCCGGGTTGTCCTTCAGGTACATCTTCGCGTTCTCGCGGCCCTGACCGATTCTCTGCGCGCCATAGCTGTACCAGGCGCCGGACTTGTCGATGATGCCGGATTCAGCAGCGATGTCGAGCACTAGCGAGGCGTGGCTGATGCCCTCGGAGTACATGATGTCGAACTCGGCCTGCTTGAACGGCGGCGCGACCTTGTTCTTCACGACCTTCACGCGCACGTGGGAGCCGATGACCTCTTCCTTCTCCTTCACCGGGGCGATGCGGCGGATGTCGAGGCGCACTGAAGCGTAGAACTTGAGCGCCTTTCCACCGGTCGTCGTCTCGGGGTTGCCGAACATGACGCCGATCTTTTCGCGCAGCTGGTTGATGAAGATGACGGAAGTCTTCGAGCGGGCGATCGCGCCGGTGAGCTTGCGCAGCGCCTGACTCATGAGACGCGCCTGGAGACCCATGTGCGAGTCACCCATGTCGCCCTCGATCTCGGCCTTCGGCACGAGCGCGGCGACAGAGTCGATCACGACGACATCGACCGCTCCTGAGCGGACGAGAATTTCGCAGATCTCCATCGCCTGCTCGCCGGTATCGGGCTGCGAGACGAGGAGATTCTCGACGTCGACGCCGAGCTTGGC
>JBBQWD010000191.1:0-2542 GCA_038210945.1 Gemmatimonadales bacterium | reverse complement strand
CGCCCGGCGCACCCCGCTCCCCACCCCTGTTAATTTGAAGCGATGAAAAGCCAGCTCGAGCGGGTCCGTTCGACTACGATCCTCGCGGTGCGCCGCGATGGTCAGGTCGCGCTGGGTGGCGACGGACAGGTGACCGTCGGCGCGACTGTAATGAAGTCCAACGCCCAGAAGGTCCGCACGCTGCGCGGTGGGAAGCTGCTGGCTGGGTTTGCCGGCGCCGCAGCCGATGCTTTCACGCTGTTCGAGAAGTTCGAGGAGAAGCTCGAGAAGTACCCGAACAATCTTCCGCGCGCCGCAGTCGAGCTGGCGAAGGATTGGCGCAGCGACCGCGTCCTGCGCCGACTCGAAGCTCTCCTCGCCGTCACCGATCGCGAGCACGGATTCATAATCTCGGGCACCGGCGACATCATCGAGCCCGATGATGGAATCCTCGCAATTGGCTCCGGCGGTCCGTACGCCATGTCCGCAGCGCGCGCGCTTCTCGAGAATACGGATCTTCCCGCGCGCGACATCGTGCGCAAGGGTCTCGAGATCGCGGCCGAAATCTGCGTCTACACGAACGCGAACATCACAGTTCTCGAGCCAACCTGATGGCTTCTCCCCGCACGCAGCAGGCGCTGGAGCGCCTTGCCGGTCTCACGCCGAAGCAGATCGTCGAGGAGCTCGATCGCTACATCGTCGGCCAGGCGGACGCCAAGAAAGCCGTGGCGATCGCGCTCAGGAATCGCTGGCGCCGACAGCAGGCGCCGGGTTCGATCCGCGATGAGATCTCGCCCAACAACATCATTCTCGTCGGTCCAACCGGTGTCGGCAAGACTGAAATTGCGCGCAGACTGGCTCGACTCGCCGGCGCGCCCTTCGTGAAAGTCGAAGCCTCCAAGTTCACCGAGGTCGGCTACGTCGGGCGCGATGTCGAGTCGATGGTGCGCGATCTCGTCGAGAGTGCCGTCAACATGGTCCGCGGCGAGCGCGAGGGAGAAGTGCAGGAGGTCGCCAAGCAGAAAGTCGAGGAGAGGCTTCTCGATCTTCTTCTCCCAGTTCCACCCGACATCAAGCAGGCGCAGCCCACGTCTGCCGCAGGCGGCGGCGCGCACCTGTTCGTCGTGTCGCCGAGCGGCTCCGTTGCGCAGGAGACCGACGCATCGGAAGTCCGGTACAGCCGCACTCGCGAGAAGCTGAGGCAGCTTCTCAGCGAAGGTCAGCTCGACGAGCGCGAGATCGAGATCGAAGTGACGCAGCAAGCCCCCGTGATGTTCGACATGATGGTCCCCCAGGGCGCGCCCGAGGGGATGGACAACATCTCCGAGATGCTTCAAGACATGCTGCCGAAGCGGAAGAAGAAGAGATCCGTAAAGGTCTCAGAGGCGCGCCGAATCCTCCTCGGCGAAGAGCTCGAAAAGCTGATCAACAAGGAGGACGTGACCGCCGACGCGGTCGAGCGCGTTCAGACGATGGGGATCATCTTCCTCGACGAGATAGACAAGATCGCCGGACAACGCGGACCGCAGTCCGGCGGACCCGATATCTCACGCGAGGGTGTGCAGCGCGATCTGCTCCCAATCGTCGAGGGGTCCAACGTCAACACCAAGCATGGGATGGTGAAGACCGATCACGTTCTCTTCATCGCCGCGGGAGCGTTCCACGTCGCCAAGCCGAGCGATCTGATCCCGGAGCTTCAGGGGCGGTTCCCGATCCGCGTGGAGCTTCAGTCGCTAACGGAAGCCGACTTCGTTCGCATCATGACCGAGCCCGAGAACGCGCTCACCAAGCAGTACTCGGCGCTCGTCGAAGCGGACGGAGCGAAGCTCGAGTTCACGCCCGATGGCGTGGCCGAGATAGCGAGAATCGCCGCGCACGTGAATGAGCGAATGGAGAACATCGGTGCGAGACGGCTTCACACGGTGATGACGACCCTGCTCGAAGACGTGCTGTTCGGACTTCCTGACAGCGGCGTCAAGACAGTCAAGGTCGATCGAGCCCTCGTCCAGAGCAGACTCAGCACGATCGCCGACGACGAAGACCTGAGGCGCTACATCCTCTAGTTGGTCTGTCCCGATTTGCCGTGACACCCGAAGACGAGCACTTCTGACACGATGGTCTCGATGGGCAGGTGAGCAAGGCCGGTCCGATTGAGATCTCCGCGCATCCCGCGCGGACCCGCATTCGCCACTCGAAAGCTCATTCCACAATACTGTGGCGACAAGACGAACAGCGCGCCTTCTCCCATAGCGCCATGCGGATCCTTCAGCGAGAGAAGTCTCTGATTCAGTGTTCCGACGCCAATCAGCGATGCAGTCCTGATCCCGGGAGAATGGACCGCGATTCTCCAGACGCGCCCGTCAACTATCTCGGCGTCGACAGTATCCCTCGAAAACGCGACCGCAACCTTACGAGCCGGCATTCCTTCGGCGCCACTCACGGTCGTATCGCGAAGGACTCTGCATTTCTGCTTGATTGATTCCACTGTTGCCCCAATACGCAGCTCACCGACTCCTTCATCGGTTATGACCTCGGCGCCGCAAGACGAAGTAGGGAAGAGCAC
>JBBQWD010000190.1:0-2601 GCA_038210945.1 Gemmatimonadales bacterium | reverse complement strand
TGGCGTTCGGCACGGCGGCGGCCTACAGTGTCCTCCTGATCTTTCTGGTGCTGCTCATGACTCTTGCCGCGCGCTCGTTCGAGGAAAGACTTGCCTGAGAAGCCGGCGCGACCGCGAGTGGTTATCATCGGCGGCGGGTTCGGTGGAATCCTCGCCGCGAGGTCGCTCAAGCGCGCCAATGTCGACATCACGCTGATCGACAGGACGAATCACCACACATTCCAGCCGTTACTCTACCAGGTGGCAACAGCGGCGCTGGCGCCAAGCGACATCACCGCGCCGATTCGCTGGATTCTGCGGAGTCAGAAGAATACGGAAGTCCTGATGGCCGAAGCCCGGGAGATCGACACATCGCGTCGAGTGGTGCGCATCGACGACGAGCTCCGGGAGCTTCCGTATGATTACCTGATCGTCGCCCCCGGATCGCGTCACAGCTATTTCGGGCACGACGAGTGGGAGCCCTACGCGCCCGGGCTCAAGGCGGTCGAGGACGCATCCGAGATCCGCAGGCGGTTCCTGCTCGCGTACGAGATCGCCGAGAAGACCGAAGATCCAAAGGCGCGTGACGAGTATGTCACGTTTGTCATCGTTGGCGGCGGGCCAACAGGGGTCGAGCTAGCCGGCGCGATCCCATTCATCGCGAAGAAGGCGCTCGCATCCGAGTTTCGTCGAGTGGATACGCATCGCACGCGCGTCGTGCTGGTGGAGGCGGGTCCGAGGATTCTGCCTTCGTTCCCGGAGGATCTCGCGGCGCACGCTGCGCGAGATCTCACCGATCTCGGCGTTGAAGTGCGCGTCAATTCCTTCGTAACGAAGGTCGAACCGGATGGAGTCCGCGTCGGAGAAGAGAAGGTCCGCGCGCGCACCGCCTTCTGGGCGGCCGGCAACAAGGCCTCACCGCTCGGCGGACTCCTCGGCTGTCCTATGGACAACGCCGGCAGGGTGAAGGTGAATCCTGATCTGTCGGTGCCTGGGCATCCCGAGATCTTCGCAATCGGCGATCTGGCGACGTTTTCCCAGGATGGACGACTGGTCCCATGGGTCGCGCCGGCCGCGATGCAGCAGGGGCGTTTCGCCGCGAAATCGATCATCAGGGATTTGCGCCGACAGCCGCGCGAGAAATTCCACTACTTCAACAAGGGTGATCTTGCGACGATCGGGCGCTCACGCGCGATCGCGGATTTCGGTCGGGTGAAGTTCACGGGACGACTGGCGTGGTTTCTATGGCTGTTCGTCCACATCATGTATCTCGTCGGATTCCGGAACAGGATCGTCGTGTTCATCGAGTGGGCGTATGCGTATTTCACGTACCAGGCGGGAGTGCGGCTGATAACGGATGTGGAGAGGTACAAGCCGCCGCCGGCGTAATGAGTAGCGGCGGGAACCAGTCGCTAGCATACTTTGCCCCTGATTCGTGTGTCTTCTTCTGCGAGGTGTTGAATGGGTGACGCTGGCGCTGTCAAAAATGAGGAGCCGGGACGCGCGGGCTTGTGGGAAGACTTCGTAGACATCTTCTACAATCCGTCCGCTGTCTTCGCGCGGCGCGCTGATGGCAAGTACGGGATGGCTCTTCTGTTACTGATCGCGGTGGGGACTGTCCTCTTCTTCCTCACGAAGAATGCGATGTCGCCCATCATGGATGCGGAATTTGCAAGGCAGGGAGCGGCGGCGATGCGGAAGAACCCGAACCTGACTGCCGAGCAGATGGCATCGGGGCGGGGGGTCTTCGAGACGTTCGCTCCCATCTTCTTCGCAATCGGCCTGACCGTCAGCGTTTTCGGAACCGGTCTCGTTTTGTGGCTAGTCGGAAAGCTGTTCGACGCGAAGGAGACCGCCACCGCGGCAATCATGATCGCGACCTACTCGGAAGTTCCGAGGCTCGTTCAGATCCTGACGAACGCCGCTCAGGGACTGATCATGAGCCCGGAGAGGCTCAACTCGATCAACTCCGTGGCGTTCAATCTGGCGCGCTTCATGGATCCGGACAAAGCATCCCCGGTGATGATTGCGCTCGCAAGCCGGGTAGATCTCTTCACGATCTGGATTACAGTGCTGCTCGCGATCGGCTTGCACGTCGTCGGAAAGATTCCGAAACAGCAGGCAGGGATTGCGGCGGGGATCACTTGGCTCGTCGGAGCGTTGCCCGCGGTGCTTGGAGCTTTAAGGGCAGGCTAAGTCGTGTCCAGGCTGCGCTTCAAGATCTCAATGTCGCTCGACGGTTTCGTCGCCGGTCCCAGCCAGAGCGTGGAGAATCCGCTCGGGATTGGCGGCACTCGGCTGCACGAGTGGGCCTTTGCGCTCGCGATATTCCGCGGTGAACACGAGATGGAAGGTGGTGAGATCAACGAGAGCACCGCGGTCGTCAAAGAATCGCTTGCCAACATTGGAGCGACTGTGATGGGGCGTAACATGTTCGGCGGCCATCCCGGCCCGTGGAAAGCCAGGAAACCGTGGAACGGCTGGTGGGGAGACGACCCGCCGTTCCATCATCCAGTGTTCGTGCTCACTCATCACAAGCGCGAGCCGCTCGAGCTCGAGGCCGGAACGACCTTCACATTCGTCACCGAAGGCATCGAGGCTGCGCTCGAACAAGCGCGACGA
>JBBQWD010000189.1:0-2622 GCA_038210945.1 Gemmatimonadales bacterium | reverse complement strand
CCTGCTCCGATGTGGCCGCCGGTGCGCGAGCAGACTTCGATGAGCCGGGCGCGCAACTCTTCGGAGACGGCGCGCAGCTCATCGCGCGTCATCGGCTTGAGGTCCGCGGGCGACTGGATACGGTCGAGAATTGACATTTCGGAGGTTGTTTTCAGGACGTGCGTGTTACCATGAAATTAGCGACTTGTGAAAGCTCCTGCGTCAGCAGATTGTGCTCGGCCAGGCTCCGTAGACCGTCCTCGATCAGGGCCTGCGCCCTTCTCCGCGCGCCATCAACCCCAAGCAGCGCGGGGTAAGTGCTTTTTCGCAGGACGGCGTCTCTTCCGGCCGTCTTCCCCATCGCTGACGTCGTCGAGGTCACGTCGAGTACATCGTCCATGATCTGGAAAGCCAATCCGACGGAGCGCCCGTAGCGCTCGAGCGCCGCCACCTTGGGCGCGTCGGAACCTGCTGCGAGCGCTCCCATCCGCAGCGACCCGACTATCAGGGCTCCGGTTTTCGCTGAGTGGATCGCCTCCAGCTCGTCTAGCGGAAGAGAAAGCCCTTCCCCTGCGAGATCCCGAAGCTGTCCTCCGATCATCCCCGACGCTCCGCCGGCTTCGAGCAGAGTATCGAGAACTTTCATCGACGCACCCTCGGACATCGCCATCGCGCGCGCCGAGTCACGCACGACTCGCGCGGCGAGCGGGATCATCATCACTCCCGCCAGAATTGCCGTGCGTGATCCGTAAACCTTATGGACCGCGGGGCGGCCCCGCCGCATGTCATCGTCATCCATGCACGGCAGATCGTCGTGCATGAGAGAATAGGCGTGAATCACTTCCGGTGCGCACGCAAGCATCGTCGCATCCCGCGCCCCGCCCGCCGCCCGGTAAGCGAAGAGAAGGAGCAGCGGACGAAGTCTCTTACCCGGACTCTTCAGCCCATACTTGACGGCGTCGGCGGTCGGGGCGGGGAGGTCGCGCAAGTAGGTCGAGCAGATGTCGTCGAGCCGCTGCTCGATTCTCGCGCGCTCGGTATCGAAATCAGCGCCCACGCCTCTAGAGATCCATCTCCCGAAGCTCGAAGCGGCCGTTGGACTTCTCGATGAGCATTTGCACTCTCGTCTCCGCGCTGCCCAGCTCCGCCGACGCCGAGCGCAGCAGCTCGATGCCTTCCTCGAAGAGCTTGAGGGACTCATCGAGACCGACTTGCGGCTTCTCGAGCGCGGCCATGATCTCGTCGAGCCGGCGAAGATTCTTTTCGAATGTCATGGGAGATGGTGATTTGGACGGGTTCATTCGGATCCGAACAATATCACCGCGCGCTTCGCGGCAGGGCAAACGCGATGATCTCGTCGCTCCAACCCCAGGCTTTTCCATCCCCGCCGGCGGCGATGACGAGGTACTGGCGGCCGTCGGCGCCGAGATAGGTCATCGGTGTCGCCTTCCCGCCGGCGGGGAGCGCGAACTTCCATAACTCTCGTCCGTTGGTGATGTCGAAGGCGCGGATGTAGCGGTCCATGGCCGCGCCGATGAACACCAGGCCGCTAGCCGTTGTGATTGGTCCTCCGAGGTTGATTGCGCCTGGAATGTCGGCTGGGACGTGTATGCCAATGCTTTCGAGCCCTTCCGACGTGCCGAGTGGAACACTCCACAGGATCTGGCGGGTGCGAAGACTAACAGCCGTCAATGAGCCAAACGGTGGTGGCGTACAGGGCGCGTTTGAAGGGCCGAGGAAAAGCTCGCGCTTGAGCACGAAGGGGGTGCCGCGCATCATCGCGTACTCGGTCCCGAGGCGTTCGCCAACCGTCTCCTTCCCCCGCTGTGCTTCGTAGGTCGCGCGCGGAATGAGGGTGATGACGGCCGCGATTCGATTGGTCGGAACGATCACCACGTCATGGGCAGGATCGAACGCGAGTCCGCCCCAGTGCGCGCCGCCCACGTTCGAAGGAAGGATCAACGACCCGCGGACGCTAGGCGGAGTGAAGGCACCATCGTACCTGAGCTCTCCAAAACGTTGACGGCAGGCGTCGCGGTCTGAGGTCGTCGGTCCCCACACATCGTCACGGCTGATTGTCTGCGGACTCAAGGGTGGAAGCCCGCTGCTTGTGATCTGGGTCGTCGCAGCCTCTTCGCCTGGAACGTCACTCGCCGACACCGCGCCGCGAGAAATCGGGAAGAGCGATTCGCCGGTCTCACGATTGAGCGCGAACAGTCGTCCAGTCTTGGTGGCGAGAAGAAGCGCTGGAACTGCGCTGCCACCCAGTTGAATCGTGACGAGAGCCGGCGGCGACGCGTTGTCGTAGTCCCACAGATCGTGTTGCACCGTCTGGAATTGCCACAGCATCCTACCCGTCGCGGCGTTCAGGGCCACGATAGAGTTGGCGGATTGATTTCGTCCTTTGCGCTCGCCACCGAAATAGTCCACGCTGGGGGAGGACGTCGGGACGTAGACGATGTTGCGAAGGGGATCCGCCGCGAAGACCGTCCACGCGTTGGCGGCGCCAGTACGGCGTGCGTTCGAACCAATCCACGTGCCCCACCCAGGGTTCGTCGAATCCTGCGGAACGGGATCCCACGTCCACCGTAGCGCTCCAGTGCGCGCGTCGAATCCGCGCACCTCTCCGCTCGCCGCGTCGAT
>JBBQWD010000188.1:0-2946 GCA_038210945.1 Gemmatimonadales bacterium | reverse complement strand
CAGCAGCGGGGAGTAAGCGGTGTAAACTTCAATGTCATGATTCTTCACCGCTGTCTCCATTGCGTCCAAAGCAGCAGAGCGATTACCCAGCCCCAACTCGCAGATCGCGCGAGTGACCCACGATGCACGCTCCTTCCTGGACCGGGCTTCGATTTCGCTCAACAGCTGTCTCGCTTCGGCGGTACGGCCGGCCACGCCATAGGCGTGACACAGCTTGCCCTTCGTAAGGAGCGTCTCGCGATCGAGCCGCGCGGCCTGCTCGTAGTCCTGCACCGCCTGCTGCGTCTGACCCATCTGCAACTTGGCGTCGCCGAGGAGCAGTAGGGTGAGCGTCAATCCCGGCGACATCTCATCCGCCTTCTTGAACTGCTCGATCGCCTCATCGTAGCGTCCCCCCAGCGTAAGGGCATAACCGAGGGCTTCGAACGGAATTGGCGCTAGCGGATCGAGCGCTATGGCGTGGCGAGTCTCGACGAAGCTCGAATCGAGCCTCCCGGTATGATAGAGCAGCTCACCATACCATTGGTGGGCCGTGGGATATCCGGGATTGAGCTCGATCGCTTTCCGATACTCGGTTTCGGCAGCACGCAAATCCCAGGCATGGGCCGCGGCCAATCCAAGTGCGGTGTGCGGTTCCGCGAGGGAGCTGTCCAGCGCGAGCGCTCGCGCTGCCGCCGAACGCGTTTTCGCCAGGCCATCCGCAGGAGGCGAGTCAGTATACTCGGGCAAGATGGCGTGCGTGATCGCGAGCCCGGCGTACGCGCGGGCGAAGCCCGAATCTCTCTTGATGCTCTCCTCAAAGTACGAAAGCGCTTTGCGCAAATTCTCCGCGCCTCGACGATTCCAGAAGTAACGGCCGCGCAGGTAGGAGTCGTAGGCCTCGAGATTCTCGGTGCCGCGCGAGGATGACGACAGCTCCGCGGCTTTCCCACCGAGCTTGAGCTTCAGCGCGTCCGCGATCGAGCGGGCGATGTCGTCCTGGACGGCGAAAACGTCGCTGCTGCGCCTCTCGTAAGTGTCCGACCAGATCGCGAGGCCGTCGCTTACGTTCGTAAGCTGGGCGCCAACCCGCAATCGATCCCCGGAGCGTCGGACGACTCCCTCCAGAACCGCCTGGACGTGCAGCTTCCTGCCGATCTCCCCGACGTCGATGTCCTTCTTTCCCTTGAAGGCATAGGCCGAAGTCCGAGAGGCAACACGTAAACCTGGAAGCTTGCTCAGCGCGTTCGCGAGCTCGTCGGTCATGCCCTCGCTGAAGTATTCATCCTGAGCATCGCCGCCGACGTTGGCGAGCGGCAGCACTGCAACCGAACGAAGCTGGGCGACAGGTTGATCAGCCGGCGCGGAATTGCGCTGACTGCCTCGGTAGACGATGAGCGCCGCGAGCGCAACAGCCGCGGCAGCGCCCGCGAGAAGTAGTGTATTTCGCCGACCAGCTATTGGAGGCGACGTCAACGCGACGGGTATTGCTTCGAGCTCGTGAAGCACATCTCCCGCGTTTTGTGGCCTGTCGGCGGGCCGCTTCTCCAGGCAGCGCATTATCAGCGCGCCGAGTGCGGGCGGAATGCCAGGTCGTCTCCGTTCTATCGCTTCCGGTTTTTCCATGGCGTGCGCGGCGAGCGTCGCCTGGGTGGACCGGCCGACAAAAGGCAGGGTTCCGGTGAGCATCTCGTACGCCATGACTCCGAAGGCGTAGATGTCAGCGCGGTGATCGACCGACGGGTCCGCGGTTGCCTGCTCCGGGGACATGTACGCCGGCGTGCCGAGCGTTATTCCGAGACCAGTGAGTGTCTGAGCGTCGGACGGTCTCGTAGATGCGCTCAGTGCCTTCGCGACTCCAAAGTCGGTGACGAGCGCGAACTCGTCGCTGAGCATGACATTGTCCGGCTTTATGTCGCGATGTACGACGCCGTGCTTATGCGCGTAGCTGACGGCGCTTGCCACTTCACGTAGAATCTTGACGGCGTCGGGAATAGGAAGCTCTCCGACCCTGGCGAGACGCGCTCGCAGCGATTCACCCTCGACGAACGGCATGGTGAAGTATGGAGTGCCGTCTACCTCACCCGACGACAGGAGCGGAACGATGTGTGGATGCTGTAACTTGGCGGCTAGCTGGATCTCCCTCCTGAACCGGTCCGCGCTCAGCTCGGCGACCACCTCGGGCGGGAGGACCTTAATAACGACCTCGCGTCCGAGCTGGCGGTCCATCGCCACGAACACGCGACTCATTGCCCCGCCGTGCAGCTCGCGCTCGAAGCTGTAGAGGTCGCCGAGGGTGCGCTCGAGAGTCGCGCGGAGATCAGTCATCGAGCAAAGGTGCTAGCTGCTCATTCCCTCCGACAGAGGCAATAAAGGAACGACTGCTCGCCGCCGCCGGGTGTGCGGTGATCTTCGTGCTCGCTTCTGACCAGCAGGAAGTCGGTCCCGAATTCCGAATGGAGACCTTCCGCGGAGTAGCGCACCACCGGAAGCCCGCTGCAGTACTCAGGACCGTCCTCGGCGAAGGTCGCCACAAGAACATGGCCGCCGGGCCTGACCGCGCGGCGAACCTGCTCGACATACGTCTGGCGATCAGAAGCATTAGTGAGGAAGTGAAAGACCGCGCGATCGTGCCAAACGGCGTAGGCTCTTTCTTCGAGCTTCGCTCCGAGGACATCGGCCCGCATCCACTTTACGTTGGCTGAATCAGCGCCCAGGCGATCGCGTGAGATTTCCAGAGCGGCCTCTGACAGATCCAGCACGCTGAGATTCTGATAGCCCGCCGCGAGAAGATTGTCGACCAGAACCGAAGCGCCGGCTCCGACGTCGATGATCGGAGCGGATCGATCGGGGCAGATCCTGGTTATCAGGTCGAGCGATCGACGTGCTTCGGACTGAAACCAGCTGACCTCGTGGACATCTTTTGTGCGGTAAATGGTTTCCCAGTGCGTCTTAGGATCCATGCGC
>JBBQWD010000187.1:0-3055 GCA_038210945.1 Gemmatimonadales bacterium | reverse complement strand
CGCGCAGCAGTCCACCTTGCGGGTGGAGGCGCGCATGATGTCGGCTATCGACTTCAGCACTTCGTCGCCTGCCGGGTGGCCGAACGCGTCGTTGTACTGCTTGAAATGATCGACGTCCCCAACGAGCACCGAGAAGATCTTACGCTCTTTCGCAAAGCGCGATTCCTCGTCGTTGAGACGTTTCATCAATGACCGGTGGTTAGAGAGGCCGGTAAGGCTGTCGGTCGTCGATAGCATCTCGAGCTCTTCGTTTTTCTTGCGCAGCGCCTCGTGGACGTGCTCGATCTCGCGCCGTCCCTCGCGAAGCCGCGAGACCATGTGGTTGAACACATCGGTCAGATAGCCGACTTCACCGCCACCGGCTGCCTGCGGAAGGTCAACGGCGAGATCGCCCGCGGCTACTTCGCCGGCGCCTTTGGTGAGCAGGTCGAGCGGACGGGCGATGAGCAGTCCGAGTCGATATGCCGTCACCGTCACGACGACGAGGAGGAGGATGATTACCAGCAGAGCGACATCGCGAAAGTTGCGCACCTGGAGGAACGCCGACTCAGCGGAGAGCTCGGATATCACCGCCCAGTTCACCTGGGGGACGTACTCGAGCGTACCGATGACCGACCGTCCGCCGAAGCTGGTGTAAGCGAAGGGAGCGCGGGCTCTCTCGCGCAGCTTCTTGATCGTCGGCGGCGGCAGCGGAGTCTTCACCAGCTGCGGGGACATTCCCTCCGAGCTGGCGATCGCGGCTCCCTTGATGTTGATGAGATAAATCGCGCCGCTCGAGTCCGGCGCAAAGGAGCGCAGCAGCAGGTGAATGGGCGCGAGATTCAGCTCGGCAGCGAACGCGCCGATCAAACGACCGTCGGCGCGCTGGGCGGGAACGGCAACGACAAGCTTCGCTCTGCCTGCTTTCGCGTCCCAATATGCCTCACCGACGATCTGGCTCTCGGCTCGCAGGTTCACCTGCCAGTCGGCCGGCAGCCGTACGTGGCTGATATCGGTGGAGCTCGTCGCAACGACATTCCCGTCCAGGTCGAGCACAGCGAGCTGCTCGAAGTCGCGGAACCGCTCGTGTAGTGAGAGCAGATAGTCGCGAAGGCGACCTTCCGCCTGGGCTTTGTTGACGCCGCGCGGCGCGCCGTCGAGGGTGTTCGCCACTTCGTCGGAGCCCGAGAAGATCCGCAGGTCGTAGAGCCGCTCCTTTAGCCAGACGCCAGTGGCGCGAGCGCTCTGGGCGCTACCCGAGAGGAGATCTTCGTTGATCTTCTTCTCGAGCGCGTGCTTGTTCTGCAGATAAAAAATCCCCAACATGGTAGTGGAGGGGATGAGCGCTGCCGCGATGGCGAACGCCAGAATTCTGCTCCGGATGCTCTCGAGTCGCGGGAAGGGCAGATACTTGATGCGCGCCCGCGGCGTGGATTTGACCACGCTCGGAGCTGCCTTTAGAGGCGTGACCGGAGTCGGTGATTTCGAGGGCATCGTGTAAAGACGATTAAATGGCACTTGAGCTACCAGGGAATTACCTCTGGATTTTTGCGCCATTTGTAGTCGCGCTCAGATGGATCGCTATCGCCATGGTGGCGTCATTGTGCAGACGCCCTTCGCGACGCTTCGGCAACAGAGCAATCGACTCACAATTATTCGATCCAGATTGGGGGTTTTCCACAGCCCAACTGGGCGGGCTGCTAAATAGTTGGGGCATAAAGGGTTAGGTGGGCCATTTGTTGTTGATTTTCGGCTTTCGAATGGCTAAATTATTGGCTACTTCCTACGGAGGCATTTTTGTCCTCCCGCCCCGCCTCCGAACCCAGTAGCAACACGACGAGTTAATGACGGCTCCGAACAATAGAGAGCGCATCCTTCCGCGCCTCATTCACGAAGAAATCAAAGAATCGTTCATCAACTACTCGATGAGCGTCATCGTCTCTCGCGCATTGCCCGATGTGCGTGATGGACTGAAACCCGTGCACCGCCGCGTTCTCTACGCGATGAACGAGCTCGGCCTCGTTCCCGGCCGTCCCTACAAGAAGTCAGCGACCGTCGTCGGAGACGTGCTCGGCAAGTACCATCCGCATGGCGACTCCTCGGTCTACGATGCTTTAGTCCGCATGGTGCAGGATTTCTCGCTGCGCTATCCGCTGGTCGATGGTCAGGGGAACTTCGGCAGCGTCGATGGTGATTCCGCTGCCGCCTACCGCTACACCGAAGCGCGGCTCACCCGCATCGCCGTCGAGATGCTTGCCGACATCGACAAGAACACGGTCGATTTCACGCCGAATTTCGACGACAGGTTGCTCGAGCCGAAAGTTCTGCCCTCGGCGATTCCGAATCTCGTCGTCAACGGATCTTCGGGCATCGCCGTCGGCATGGCAACGAACATTCCGCCGCACAATCTTCGAGAGGTCGTCGCCGCGATCACAGCACTGATCGACAATCCGGAGATGACGCCGACCGACATCAGGAAGCTGGTCAAAGGTCCTGACTTCCCGACCGGCGGCTACATCTATGGCCGCGCGGGGATCAAGGATTATCAGGAGACGGGGCGCGGACGCATCGTGATGCGCGCGCGGGCCGTCATCGAGGAGAAGGAATCCTCGAACAAGTCGCAAATCGTCGTCACCGAGCTGCCGTACCAGGTCAACAAAGCCAAGCTGATCGCCGACATGGCGGAGCTGGTGAAAGCAGGGAAGCTCGAGGGCATCTCGGCGCTCCGCGACGAATCCGACAAGGACGGCATGCGGGTCGTCATCGAGCTCAAGCGCGATGCGATTCCCCGCGTAGTGCTCAACCAGCTCTACAAGCACACGGTGATGCAGTCGACCTTCGGCGTCATCATGCTGGCGCTCGTGCCGGATTCACACACGACTCAGCTCGTGCCGAAGATCATGCCGCTCAAGGAAGTGCTCCTTCACTACATCGAGCACCGGCACCAGGTCGTCGTGCGGCGCACGCAGTTCGAGCTCGACAAGGCGCTCGAGCGCGAGCACATCCTCGAAGGTCTCAAGATCGCGGTCGACAACATCGATGCGGTGATCAAGCTGATTCGCGCGGCCGAAGACAC
>JBBQWD010000186.1:0-3096 GCA_038210945.1 Gemmatimonadales bacterium | reverse complement strand
AGGTTGCACGCGCTCTCGAGAAGCGGTTCGAGCTCAACGCGGTGGCGATCACACTGAGGGAGAATCCGCTCGTGTTGTTGAACAGGTGGAGTGCGATCGTCGCGGCCGAGACCAAGATTCACAAAGCGTCATGGTACGAGGTCGAAGTCGTGGACCGTATTGGCGCTGGTGACGCGTTCAGTGGCGGATTGATCGTGAGCCGCCTCGAGAATCGCGGGTGGGACGACGCCGTCCGCTTCGCGACCGCGACTTCCGCGCTCAAGCACAGCATCCCGGGCGATTTCTGCCTCGTGACCCGTAGCGAGGTCGACCAGCTCCTGCGTGGCGCGAGCTTGCGAGTGTCGCGTTGATACAGCAGTCACGCCCGCGATCGTTGATTGTATCAATGCTTCGCGAGGTTGGCATCATTCCCGTCATCCGCGCCCCGAGCGCGGACGCCGCGGTGGCAGTCGTCGAGGCACTGCTGCAAGCCGGACTCAGAGTCGCCGAAATCACCATGACGGTTCCGAATGCAATCGATGCGATCGCCTCAGTGGCGAAACGCTTCGCCGGCAAAGTGCTCGTCGGAGCTGGGACGGTAACTGATGCCGAGACGGTAAGGCGCGCGCGCGATGCGGGTGCGGAGTTCATCGTCTCGCCCTGTCTTGTGCGGGAGGTGGTGGAGGCCGCGCATCATGCTGAGATCGCTGTGCTGCCGGGCGCGCTCACTCCTACCGAAGTGTTCGAGGCGTTCCGTCTCGGCGGCGACATGGTGAAGATTTTTCCGGCGCAGAGCGTCGGCGGAGCGGCGTATCTACGGGCGTTGCGGGGGCCGTTTCCCGATATTCCTCTCGTACCGACTGGCGGGGTGACGCTTGAGAACATCGGGGAGATGTTCAAGGCGGGCGCCGCGGCAGTCGGTGTCGGCACCGAGCTGATCTCAAAGGACGCGCTGGGTCGGCGCGATTACGCCGCAATTGGCACGCTCGCCGCACAATTCCTGGCGGCCGCCCGGCAGGCGCGCACGGGATGATAACGTTTCGCTGGTTCGGACAGCGCGACCCGATCCCCCTCACTTACATCCGCCAGATCCCAGCGGTGCGGGGGATCGTAGGCGCTCTATTCGACATACCGGTAGGCGAGCCGTGGCCGCTCGAGCGCATCGCGGCGCTGCGCGATGAAGTGGAGCGGCACGACATGTCGCTCGCGGTCGTCGAGAGCATTCCCGTCCACGAAGACATCAAGCTCGGCCGCCCCACGCGCGACGCGCTGATCGACAATTATTGCGAAAGCGTCCGCAACATGGGACGCGCGGGCGTCCCTGTGCTTTGCTACAACTTCATGCCGGTCTTCGATTGGACGCGAACTGATCTGGCGCGTCGCCTGGACGACGGCTCGACTGCCCTCGCCTTCGACGAAGCCGCTCTGGCGAAGATCGATCTCTCGCGTGGCACTGCCGACCTGCCCGGTTGGGCAACGGCATATACCGCGGATCAGCTGAAGAACCTTTTCGCGGCTTATTCCTCGGTAAGCGAGGGGAAGCTGTGGGAGAACTTCGCGTACTTCCTGGAGCGCGTCGTTCCCGTCGCGGCATCTTCCGGGGTGCGCATGGCCCTGCATCCGGATGACCCGCCGTGGTCGATCTTTCGATTGCCGCGAATCATCGTCGATGGCGCCGCTCTCGAGCGCGTAACCAGCATCGTCGACAATCCCGCGAACGGCATCACGTTTTGCGCGGGATCGCTTGCCGCCGATCCAAAGAACGATCTCCCTTCAATCATTCGTAGGCTCGGCGCGAAAGGCCGCGTCCACTTCGCGCATTGTCGCAACATCAAGCGCACTGGGATCCACTCGTTCCAGGAGACCGCGCATCCGTCGGGAATCGGAGACATCGACATGCGCGCGGTGCTCAGCGCTCTAAACGATACGGGTTTTGCGGGCCCGATACGATCTGATCACGGGCGGATGATCTGGGGCGAGGAGGGGCAGCCGGGTTACGGGCTGCACGACCGGGCTCTGGGTGCGATGTATCTGCACGGGCTCTGGGAGGGAATCACTGGTGGATAGCACGGAACGCCCGTCCTCCTATAGGTGGACGATTTGCGCGCTGCTCTTCGTCGCGACGACGATCAACTACGTCGACCGTCAGGTCCTGGGGATTCTTGCGCCGACTCTGCAGCGCGAGCTGCATTGGACCGAGGCAGACTACGGCGACATCGTCTCCTGGTTCAGTCTCGCCTACGCGGTGGGATTCCTCGCTGCCGGTCGTGCAATGGATTGGATCGGCGTGCGTCGGGGACTTGCCGCTGCTGTCGTTGCCTGGAGTATCGCCGCGGTCGGCCATGCGGTCGCCAGAACGGCAGCCGGATTCTCGTTCGCTCGCGCCATGCTCGGCGTGAGTGAGTCGGCAATTTTTCCGGCGTCCATCAAGGCAATCGCCGAGTGGTTTCCACAAAGGGAGCGCGCGCTCGCCACCGGAATTTTCAACGCCGGCACGAACATGGGCGCGATCATCACGCCGCTCCTCGTCCCATGGATTGCGCTGCGCTGGGGATGGCAGTGGGCATTCGTCGGAACGGGAGCGCTCGGACTGCTCTGGCTTCTGCTGTGGATTCCGCTGTACCGAAACGCTCCACACGATCGCGACGCATCGGTCGCTAACGCGAAGGTTCCGTGGGCAAGTCTGTTCGGGCATAGACAAACGTGGGCTTTCATCGTTGGAAAGCTGATGGCCGATCCCGTGTGGTGGTTCTACCTCTACTGGCTGCCGAAATTCCTCGACGCGAAGTACGACGTGAAGCTGGCGCAGGTGGCCGCACCGATCATCGTCGTGTATCTCATCGCGGATGTCGGTTCCGTGGGCGGCGGTTGGACGTCGAGCGCGCTGATCAAACGTGGGTGGTCGGTGAATCGCGCGCGCAAGGCGACTATGCTCGCCATGGCATTGCTCATCGTGCCGACGACGCTAGTGTCGCGCGCGCCAGGCATGTGGGCCGCGGTGCTGATCGTCGGCGTGGCTGCCGCGGCGCATCAGGCGTGGTCAGCGAACGTGTACACACTGGCGAGCGACATGTTTCCCAAGTCCGCCGTAGGCTCGGTGGTCGGCATCGGCGCGTT
>JBBQWD010000185.1:0-3109 GCA_038210945.1 Gemmatimonadales bacterium | reverse complement strand
GCCAGATCAAGCAAATCCGTTCCCAGTTCAAATCGGACGAGGAATATCGCACTGAGCTTCGGAACGCGGGGTTCGGGACCTCCGAAGACTACCGCAAGTCGTTGATCGAGCAGTACAAGCGGCAAAACCTCCAGCAGAAGGCATTCACTGAGCTTCGCAAGAGAGCAAAGCCGGTGAATGTCACGGAAGAAGAAGTGACGACGGCGTTCGAGCACAGCCGCGCCGACCTGCAGAAGCGTCCCGCAACCGTGACGTTCAGACAGATCATCGTCTCACCGAAGGCATCGCCGGCTGCGAAGGCGAAGGCCAAGGCGCGCGCTGATTCATTGCTCGCCGAGATAAGGAAGGGCGGCGACTTCGAGCAGATTGCCAAGCGCGAGTCGATGGATCCAGGAACCAAACAGCTTGGCGGCGATCTGGGCTGGAATCGGCGTGGCAGCGGCCTCGTTCCCGAATTCGAAGGGATGATGTTCGCGCTTCGCCCGGGCGATGTGAGCCCCGTCATCGAGACGCCGTTCGGATACCACATCATTCGTGTCGATCGCGTTCAATCGGCAGAAGTGAAAGCGCGCCACATCCTCATCGCTCCGGTGATCGATTCCGCCGACGTTGCGGCCGCGAGAGTTGAAGCCGACTCGGTCGCCGCTCAGTGGCGGCGCGGCGTTCCGTACGATACCCTCGCTGCGAAGCACCACGACGCCACCGAGGAGAAGGGTGTACTGCAGCCATTCACTCGTGATTCTCTGCCGCCCTCCTACCAGACGGCGTTGGCTGGTGCCAAGGCTCAAGACATCACGAATCCGTTCCAGCTGGCGAATCCGCGCGGTGCTCCGAAGTTCGCAGTGCTTCAGGTCGTGACGGCTACCGAAGCGGGAGAGTACGATCCCGCGGAGATCCGCACCCAGATTCGCGCGCAGCTCTCTGAGGAGAGATCGATAAGACAGCTGCTCGACGAGCTGCGAAAGCATACCTACGTCTCGATCAGGATGTAGGAAATGAAAGCGCGTCTTGCCATGACCGTCGGGGACCCCCGCGGAATTGGTCCCGAGATCGTCGCTAAAGCGCTCGCCGACCCGCAGGTCGGCGAGCGTTGTGACATTGTGGTCGTGGGTCCCGAGGGGGCAGGTGTGAAAGTCGGCGAGCCGGTGGGACGGTGGCTGCCGAAATCAGACGCGGCGCTCGCGGGACGATTGAGTGGACTCGCGATCGAGCGGGCGGTCGCGATGGCGCTCGACGGAGCGGTCGATGGAATCGTGACGGCTCCGATCGACAAGGCTGCGCTCCATGCCGGCGGCTACGATTTCCCTGGCCACACGGAGATGCTTGGTAGCCTCACCGGCTCGCGGGTGGCAATGATGCTCGCCTCCGACAAGCTTCGCGTAGTGCTGGCAACCACCCACATTCCGTTGAGCCGAGTCACGCAATCGCTGAGCATCGAAACGATAACGGAAGCGGCACGCATCGCCCGCGACGGATTGCGCGAGTGGTTCGGTATCGCCGAGCCGAGGATTGCGTTATGCGCACTGAATCCACATGCGGGCGACTCGGGCAGATTCGGCAATGAAGACGTGGAGCTTCTCGCGCCCGCGGCGAAAGCGGCGGGAATAGCGGGGCCATTTCCGGCGGACACGGTTTTCGTGCGCGCCATACGCGGGGAATTCGACGCGGTGATCGCGCCCTATCACGATGTTGGAATGACTGCCATCAAGGTCGCGTCATTCGGCAGCGCGGTGAACATCACTCTCGGACTTCCATTCCCGCGCACGTCGCCCGATCACGGAACGGCGCTGGACATTGCGGGCCAGAACCGCGCGGACCCGTCGAGCATGATCGCGGCTACGCTTCTGTGTTCGTCGTTTGCACTTCGCGCTCGCCCGTCCGGCGGTCGCCCAGGGTATGGAGATCGACCGACAGACTCTCGATCCGCCGTCCGTCCATCTCGCGCACAGTAAAGATCGCCCCGCCGGCGATCACCCGGTCGCCGACGACCGGCAACCGGCCTAGCACTCCGAACACGTAGCCACCAATCGTCGTGTAGTCCACGTCGGGCACTGTGAGACTGAAGTGCTCGTTCAGCTCTCCGATGTGGGTGCTTCCCGGCACCAGCGTCTCGCCTGAGCGCGTATGCAGCGGCGCCTCGGCGTCCTCTGGCGTGTCGTACTCGTCGAGGATCTCGCCGACGATCTCCTCGAGCAGGTCTTCCATCGTCACGACGCCGGCCGTTCCCCCATACTCGTCCAGCACTATCGCCATGTGCTCCTTCAGGCGCTTGAAGTCGGCGAGAACTTCCTCGACTTCGCGCGAGCCCGGAATCACGTGGACGGGCCGCATGATCGATGGAAGGTCGAATGCGTCGAGGTTGGTGCGCGGCGCCAGGACCTTGAGAAGGTCCTTCGCGAGCACGACGCCGATGATGTTGTCGATGGATTCATCGTACACCGGATAGCGTGATAATCCGCTTTCCTGCACTACGGCCAGAACCTCGGAGAGAGTCGCTTCCACCGGCAGCGCAACCAACTCGGTGCGCGGAGTCATCACCTCACGCGCGTTCTTTTCCGAGAACTCGAAGACCGCGTCGATCAGGTCCGCGTCGCCGGCTTGCATCTGGCCGCTTTCCTGGGATTGCTCGACGAGAAGCCGGATCTCCTCGGGAGAATGGACCGCTTCCTCTGACCCCGCTTTTTCCTGTCCGAGCGCGCGCAGGATCACTTGCGACGACTTGTTGAGGAAGTACGTGAACGGAGTCGTTGCCCATGCGAAGAAGAGCAGTGGTGGCGCGAGCCATTTCGCCAGCGCCTCCGGGTGGTTGAGCGCGGCGGCCTTGGGCGTCAGCTCCCCGAACACCACGTGTAGATAGGTGACGACGATCAGCGCCACTGCCGCGCCCAGAGTCAGGCGGGTGGACATCTCGATGGCGAACGGAAGCTTGTCGAACATGTTCGCGAACACCTCCCCGACAGTTGCTTCGGCGACCCAGCCCAGGCCCAGGCTCGCCAGGGTGACTCCAAGCTGGCTGGCCGAGAGGATGCGGGAGATATTTGAAGCGGCGCGAAGCGCGAACCGGGCAAGTCGGTCACCGCTGCGGATCATCGCCTCCAGACGCGTCCGT
>JBBQWD010000184.1:0-3120 GCA_038210945.1 Gemmatimonadales bacterium | reverse complement strand
TTTTTCTGAAGTCCATCGACGCTGAACAACTCGGTCATCTCGGCAAGCGTCATCACTTCGCGATCGCCGCCGGGTGACCAGCCGAGGAGTGCGAGAAAGTTGAGCATGGCTCCGGGAAGAAGTCCGTAATGCTGATAGTCTCCCACCGCCGTCGCGCCGTGCCGCTTGCTGAGCTTTTTGCCATCGAGGCCGTGAATCATCGGCAGATGCGCGAACGTCGGAAGCGGTGCGCCGAGCGCTCGATACAACAGAATCTGTTTCGGTGTGTTGGAGATGTGATCGTCGCCACGCATGACGATGGTGATTCCCATTGCAATGTCGTCGGAGACGACAGCAAGGTTGTAGATAGGAGTCCCATCGGATCTAAGAATTACGAAGTCCTCGATGTCCTTGTTGGGGAACGCGATGCGCTCGTGGACCATGTCGTCCCATTCGGTAGTGCCTTCTCGCACGCGGAAACGGACCACGTACGGCTCTCCGGCGGCCACTCTGCGCTCTACTTCCTCACCGGACAAGCGGTCACAGCGGCGATCGTACTTGAATGCCTCTTTTCCTACCGCAGCGGCGCGACGGCGTTCGTCGAGCTCCGCGGGTGTGCAGAAGCAGCGGTACGCGGCGCCGGTCTCGAGCAGCCTGAGCGCATCCGCCTGGTGCCGCGGAAGGTTTGCGCCCTGATAGACAACGCCATTGTCCCAGAGGAGTCCGAGCCACTCCAATCCCTCGAAGATCGCGAGCGTGCTCTCGTCGGTGCTGCGAGCCTTGTCGGTATCCTCGATGCGGAGAAGGAATTCCCCTCCGAACTTGCGGGCATAGAGCCAGTTGAAGAGCGCGGTTCGCGCGCCACCGACGTGAAGGTATCCCGTCGGCGAGGGTGCGAAGCGAAGGCGCGGTTTGGTGCCGTTTGTCATCAGTGACTTGAAAAAGAACAGCGGGCCCACACTGGATGCGCGGACCCGCCGAGCGGAGAGAGAGGGATTCGAACCCTCGATACGCGTTTCCACGTATGCCGGTTTAGCAAACCGGTGCCTTCAGCCTCTCGGCCATCTCTCCGGGAGAGTCTTGAAACTTAGACGATTGAAGAAGCCTACTCAAGCTATTGCATAATGAGGTTTTGGGTCCGCTTCAACCTAGAACGACACAGATGCGAGAGGATAGAGGCATAGATGCGAGTTGCGAGGTTAGGTTTGCAGGTGACTTTTCTGTAACTCGCGAGGAATTCGATGCGTGCTGGATCTGCTATACGACTTTCCGTGTTCTTGATCCTGGCTGCTCGGGTCGATGCGACCGCTCAGGCGCCCGATACGACGCGAGCAGTGCAGATGTCCGGCTCTCCACTGATATCCGCGACAAGACCGGGCCGCGATCCCAGCCAGCCGATCGACGAGGAGTACACGCGAAAGATTCGCGAGTACACGACGGAGTCGTTCTTTCTCTCGCCATTGGTCGACTATCTGCCGGCGTCTTCGACCGTGCCGACTCCAAAGGCTGTGCTCGGAGACATCGCGGGCGCACGCGACAATCTCCCATACTCGAAAGAGGTCTACGCCTACATGCGAATGCTGGCCAAGGCCAGTCCGCGGGTGCGCGTGTACTCCATCGGAACGACGGAGGAGGGAAGGGAGATGATCGCCGTCGCCGTGGCGTCGGAGGCGCTGCTTGCCAATCTCGAGCAGAACAAAGCGAATCTGGCAAAGCTCGCGGATCCGCGCAGCATCAACATGGACGATGCGGAAGCGCTCCGGGTCGTCAAGCAAACGACGCCCGTCTATTACATCACCGGGACGATCCACTCGCCCGAGTCGGGCGCGCCGACGGCACTGATGGAGCTCGCCTACCGCCTCGCGGTCGATGAGAGCCCGTACGTCAGGAACATCCGCGACCACCTCATCACGCTCATCACGCCGATCGTGGAAGTCGACGGCCGCGATCGCCAGGTAGACATCTTCCGCTGGCACATGGCGCATCCCGGCGAGATCGCGCCGCCGCTCCTCTACTGGGGGCACTACGTCGCGCACGACAACAATCGAGATGCAATGGCGCTGACGCTCAAGCTGTCGCAGAACGTCCTCGATACGTATCTGGATTGGAAAGCGCAAGTGCTGCACGATCTGCACGAATCCGTTCCGTATCTCTACGACAACACCGTTGGAGACGGTCCGTACAACGCCTGGCTCGATCCGCTACTCACCAACGAGTGGCAGATGCTCGGCTGGAACAACGTGCAGGAGATGACGCGCCTCGGCATGCCGGGAGTCTTCACACACGGGAACTTCGACACGTGGTCGCCTGGCTATCTGATGTTCATGGCGGCAACGCACAACGGAATCAGCCGTCTCTACGAGACGTTTGGAAACGGAGGAACAGCCGAGACCGTGGAGCGGACTCTCTCCCCAACGGAAACCGCGCGCACCTGGTACAGGCAGGATCCGCCGCTGCCACGGGTGAAATGGTCGCTGCGAAACAACAACAACTACCAGCAGACGGGGTTGCTGGTGTCTCTCAGTTACTTCGCGAACAATCGCGAGCAGTTCCTCGAGAATTTCTGGGAGAAGAGCAAGCGGTCGATTCTCAAATCGCGCGCTGAGGGCCCTGCCGCATACGTGCTTCCGGCGGACGATCGGCGTCCCGGCGCACAGGCCGCCCTGCTCAGAATTCTGCAGAAACAGCACGTTGAGATCTCGCGCGCGACGGCGCCGTTTACCGCGCTCGTGTCGGTCCCTCGGTCGCGGCCGGAGGTTACTCCCGGCGCTGCAACGCCGGGCGGGAGACCGGCTGACAGTACGAAGCCCTACGATTTCGCCCGGGCCCCCGACAGCACGAGGCCGAGTGAGCTGGCGAGACCTTCAAACGCTCCGCCTGCGATCAATCCTTACGACACGCTTCCACTCTCGGTCGCGCGCAAAGAGCCGCGTCAGTTTCCCGCCGGCAGCTACATCATCCGGATGGATCAACCGTATTCCCGCATAGCGGACGCGCTTCTCGACTATCAGTACTGGAGCCCGAACGATCCGCAGCGCACGCCTTACGACGATACCGGCTGGACATTCCCGGAGAACTTCGGAGTGCGCGCGTTCCGCGTAACCGAGCCGACGGTTCTCGCCGTGCCGATGGAAAGCGTGA
>JBBQWD010000183.1:0-3125 GCA_038210945.1 Gemmatimonadales bacterium | reverse complement strand
CGCTTTGCGTAATATTCTGGGCGAGTCGTCCGTGTCACTTCAACGGGGGAGCTGACCGGTGGCATCAGCGACACAGCTTGAGTTCGAGAAGCCGATCGCCGAGCTGGAACGACAGATCGACGAGATCAAGAAGACGGCGGGCGACAGCCAGGTGAGCGTCGCCGAAGCGATCGAGCCGCTCGAGCGAAAGCTATCCGACCTGCGTGAAGAGGTTTACAAGAACCTCACGCCCTTTCAGAGGGTTCAGGTCGCCCGCAATCCAAAGCGTCCCTTCACCGCCGACTACATCCGCCTCGCGTTCACCGACTTCATCGAGCTGCATGGCGATCGGGCCTTTCGCGACGACGCGGCCATCATTGGCGGATGGGCGCGTCTCGATGACGATACGGTGATGGTGATCGGTCACCAGCGCGGTCGCGACACCAAGGAGCAGCTGAAACGGAACTTCGGAATGCCCCACCCCGAGGGCTATCGCAAAGCGCTGCGTCTGATGAAGCTCGCCGAAAAATTTCACGTCCCCGTGCTCACGTTCATCGACACCCAGGGTGCATGGGCCGGACTCGGCGCCGAGGAGCGCGGCCAGTCGGAGGCAATCGCGCGGAACCTGTTCGAGATGAGCCAGCTCCAGGTTCCGATCATTGCAACAGTGATCGGCGAAGGCGGATCCGGTGGTGCGCTGGCGCTCGGAGTCGCCGATCGTGTGCTGATGATGGAGAACGCAGTGTATTCCGTGATTTCCGTCGAAGGCTGCGCCGCGATCCTCTGGAAGGACGCGAAGAGTCCCGAGATGCGCGAGAAGGCCGCAACCGCGCTGCGCATCACGGCGCCGGAGCTGCTCGAGCTCAAGGTGATCGACGAAGTCCTCCCCGAGCCAAAGGGTGGCGCGCACGCCGATCACGAAGCAGCGGCGAAGTCGCTCCAGGGCGGCGTGAATCGCCATCTCGAAGAGCTGCGCAAGATGCGCCCCGAGAAGCTGGTGCGGCGGCGCAGGCAGAAGTTCCTACGCCTCGGCGCGTGGACCGAGTAACGCTTGGCGCACCTCGTCGAAGTCGCCTTCAAGGGCAACCGTAAGGAGTTCTTTCTCTGGGATTATCCCGAGCCCCCTCCGCTCAACGCCGCGGTGATCGTCGATGTCGAGCGGGGAGAGGACCTGGGCTACATCCACGCGCTGGGTGAGCTCGCGCAAAAGAGAAACGGTGGTTGCTCTCACGGTTGCGGCACCTCGCTGCCGGAGCGGAAAGCTTTGCGCCTCGCGACCGACAAGGACCGAACCCTCTCCAGGGATCTGGACAAGCTCAACGAGGAAGCGCGCCGCAAGGCGATGGACCGCGTTCGCGCGAACAATCTCGGCATGAAGCTGTCCGACGCCGAGTGGCAGTGGGATCGCAAGAAGCTCACGCTCTACTTCACGGCCGACAAGCGCGTCGATTTCCGCAATCTCGTCCGCGACCTGGCCTCCCTCTTCCGCACCCGCATCGAGCTGAAGCAGATCGGCGTGCGCGACGAGGCCAAGCGACTCGACGGTATTGGCCGCTGCGGCCGTCAGTACTGCTCGGCGTCATGGCTCCCGGAGCTGAGACCGGTGAACCTCGGCGTCGCCAAGGATCAACGGCTGTCTCTCAACCCTTCCCAGATCTCCGGCGCGTGCGGCCGCCTCATGTGCTGCCTGCGCTACGAGCACGAGTTCTACGTCCAGAGCCGCAAGCGATTCCCGAAGGAAGGAAAGATCGTCGCCACCACGCTCGGCGAAGAGAAAGTCATGAGCATCGACATCTTCCACGAGCGCGTCACGCTGCGTGGAATCGAGGGCGAGGTGCGCTCTCTGACGCTCGTCGAGTTCAAGGAGGAGACGGAGCAGCACGGGGGAGTCGCGGTCGCGGTCGCGAACGGTGATGACGAAGAGATGGCGACGGAAGGGATTCACCCCGAAGAGATATCGCCCGAGCTGATGTACACGGCGGAGCACCAGGTGCCGACTCCGCGCGCCAGTGTCGTATCGGAGCACCGCCCCGAAGAGAACGGGCGCGAGAGCGATGGCGCGGGGAAACGCCGGCGCGGTCGGCGCGGTGGCCGACGGGGCCGCGGTGGCGACGACACTCCGTCCGGAACTTCATAGTTGGCCAAGTACTTCCTCACCTGCGCAATCGATTACGCCACGGCTGATCCGCACCAGGGTCACGCGTTCGAGAAAGTCGGCGCCGACGCCATAGCACGCTATCACCGCCTCATGGGCGATCAGGTCCACTTCCTCGTCGGAATGGACGAGCACGGACAGAAGGTCGCGCAGACCGCGATCGAGCGAAAAGTGTCCCCCCAGGAATTGGTGGACGCTGTAGCCGAGAGCACAGAGGAGATCTGGGGACTCCTCGGAATCTCTTACGATCAGTTCATCCGCACGACCGACCCTGCCCACAAGGCGGGCGTGAGGAGACTCATCGAACAGATCTTCGAGAACTCACCCGAGGATTTCTACGAGAAGTCGTATGCCGGCTGGTATTGTGTGGGCTGCGAGGCGTTCAAGCAGGACAACGAGATCGCCGATGGAAAGTGCATCCTCCATCCCACGCGCACGCTGGAGTGGATAGAGGAGAAGAACTGGTTCTTCCGGCTGAGCGCCTACGCCGACCGGCTAAAGCAGCTCGTGTCGAGCGATGAGTTCCTGCAGCCCAAGTCGCGGCGCAACGAAATGCTTTCGCTCATCGATTCAGGACTGGACGATATCTCCGCCAGCCGGAGTCGATTCTCGTGGGGAGTTCCCTTCCCTCGCAAAGGAACCGGCGGCGAGGCGCAGACGACCTACGTCTGGTTCGACGCACTGCCCAACTACCTCACGGCGACGGGATTCCCCAATCCCGACTTCGAGACGCTGTGGCCGGCGGACCTCCACATCATCGGCAAGGACATCACCCGCTTTCATGCGGTGATATGGCCCGCGATGTTGATGGCGGCGGGCTTGGCGGTGCCAAAGCGTATCTGGGTTCACGGCTTCGTTCTCGTGGGCGGAACGCGGGTCAGCAAGTCGGCCGGCGGCAATCTCAACCTGCGAGAGGCAGTCGCGCGCTATGGGCCCGACGCATTCAGGTATTTCCTGCTGCGAGAGGTTCCGTTCGACGGCGATGGCAATG
>JBBQWD010000182.1:0-3247 GCA_038210945.1 Gemmatimonadales bacterium | reverse complement strand
CGCTTACGTGACCGACCACCGAACATTCGATGGCGCTCTGGATGGTGAAGCGAGGAACCCGGCTGTTTCGGGCGACGGAACGGTTCTACTGCCCGGAGTGGAGCTGCGCGACGGTAGCGAGCATCTTCTTCTCATTGGCGTGGATCCGCGACGGATGAAGATCACATCTCCGGATTGGCAGGGAGCCGCAGTCGCGGCCGATCGCGGTCCGGTTCCGCCCATCCTACTACTCGTGATGCCCGGCGACATCCTGCACATTCCTCGCTCTGAGCTCTCCGGCGCAGTACGTCTCGCCGGAATCGAGGCATCGGACGGATCTCCACGGGGACTCGCGCAATCGGCGACAGGGCGAGACACGATCCTCTCCACTTCGTCGCGTCTCGGTTTGGCCCTCGTGGCGGGATCCGACAACCACGGTTGGGGACGGCTTGCCCCAGCCTGGAGCGTGCTGCGAATCCCTGGGTGGCGCAGATTGACTCCGGCACAGCTCGACGTCGCGATCCGTCGAACAATCGTCACTCGAGGGACTAGCTCGGTTCAGGTGATCGAGCGGCGGACCGCTTCTCCTTCGCATAACGCCGTAGAGGCGGCCCTCGGTGGGGTGACAGCCGGTCTCGTCATGGCACGCACAATGAGCTCGGAAGAGCGGGTGTCCTGGATCGCCTGGAGCTGGGGACTCTGCGCGTTGTCGCTGCGCCGCGCTGGGAGAAACCGCAAACGTCGGAGAGCGGTGCCTAGAGAGAGGATCAAGAAGCGGCCCAGTCCGCGATTCATCGAGGAAGCGGCCGCCATACGAGTAGCCTCTTGACCGAAGTCGGAGCAGCCAAGCAGGCTCATGCGCGAGGAGCGCGAGACTGGCTTCGCAGGCTGATCACGTTCTGGACCCTGATCGCGGTCGTGTCTGCCGGTGCCCTTCTCGTCTTCGCCGACGTCGGCGAAGATGTCGCCGAACGGTCCACGACGCAGATCGACAACGCGGTCAGCGCATGGTTCGTCGGTCATCAGAATCCAGCGGTTTACAAGCTCGCTTTTGTCGCCACGTGGGTCGGATCGCCGGCGGTAATGGTGCTGGTCGCGATAGCAGCTGGCGTGTGGTTCTACGGTCGCTCGGGCAGGCGGAAAGCCGGCGTAGTCGTCGCTGCTCCCGCAGTCGGCGGCTTGCTATCCGGAATCATCAAGATTCTTTACGGGCGTGTGAGACCGTCTGGCGCGGTGCTGATGCACGAGCGGACGTACTCCTTTCCCAGCGGCCACGCTGCCACATCCGCGGCGGTCATGGTCTCGCTCTGTTACGTACTCGCCCGCGAGCGGATGATCTCGTGGCCCACGGCGATCGTGATCGGTGGTAGCGTTCCCCTCATCGTCGGCCTGACGCGACTGTATTTGAACGTGCATTGGTTCACCGACGTGATCGGCGGCTGGACCGTCGGGCTTTTCGTCGCGGCAATGAGCGCCGCACTCTACGAGCGTCTCAGGAAGAGTGCGCCCCCCGAAGCCGACGTCGCGGCTTGAGCGAGCACCGGCGGCGTCAGTGTCTGAGCGCGGTCTCGACGTGAGCCAACAATCCAGCGCGCGCCGCCGAATCGAACACACGCCCATTCGCTATCACAGCTGAAATTCGCCGAGTGTTGCGGATGTCGGCAAGCGGATTCGCATCGAGCAGCACCAGGTCCGCAAGCTTTCCCTGTGCGACGGTGCCGAGAGAGTCGAGCGCGCCGAGGAATTCCGCTGGATTGTAGGTGGCGGTGCGAAGCGCCTCGAGCGGGGTGAGGCCGGATTGAACGAGAAGAGCGAGCTCGTCGTGAAGGCTGAACCCGGGGTACACGAATGCCTGCGGCATGTCCGTTCCAGCGAGCAGCTTCACACCCGCGTTCTTCAAATCACGCGTACGATCGAAGCTGAAATAGCTGCGCACGACCATGGAATCCGCCGGAGTCAGCGCGGCTGCCCGGTGCACCCAGCCGCCCTGGACTATCCCCGGGACGTATTTCGCCAGCTCGGGGTGAGTGCTCGCGCTATCGAACATGTGCGCATAGGGCTGATACACGGCCAGGGTTGGCGTCAGCCAAGTGTGATTTCGCGCGAGTGTCTCGATGACCGTCCGGCATTTCGCCTGATCGTACGTTGCACGGAGCACCCGTGCCTGATCCCTCATCTGGGTCAGCTGTCTCTCCGGCGCGAGGGTGGTGGTATCTCCGAACGCGGCACGTAGAACGCTGTCCCGCGAGGAGCAGGCGCGCATGAGATCGTCCTCGTGCTCAATACTCCGCTGTCCCGCGTCCGACGCTTCGATCACGCTGACTGAGTACGGAACATGACCGGCGAACGGGATGCCGAGTTTTTTCGATTCCCGGGCGATCCCGAAGTAGGCGGCCCGCGGGATCCAGGAATAGGGCTTGATGAAATCCGCGCGACGGGATCCGTCCTTCCTTCTCGATAGGGTGTCAACGGCTCGGACCCCGTCTTCATCGGTCACGACGTGAGCGACGAAACCCGCTCGGTTCACCGGTCCGTCGACGCGAGCTCCTACTACCAGGCGCGGGCCGACTTCCTGCCCGGCCGCGATGGAGGACTTCCATCTGAGCGTCGTGTCGACGTAGTACCCCATGTCGCGCGCGCCTGTCACGCCGTTGGCAATCATGAGCGGACCCGCAAAGTCGGAGAACAAATACACAAACGCGTGGACGTGCATGTCCCACAACCCGGGAATGAGAAACTTCCCTCGACCGTCCAGGACGCGGGCCTCTGGTGGAATTGTCGCGCTCGCTGCCGGCCCCACGAAAGTGATGCGATTCCCGGAGATGAGGACCGTATTGTCGGCGCGCGTCGCGCCGGACGCCACGTCGATCACTGAGACGTGCGTGATCGCTATCGGCTCTTGTCCCGCGGGCGTTCGCGCGCAAGAGTTCGCCGCCAGAAAGGCGATCGCGATTCCGGCGCGCACCAGCTGCTCGTGCGCTTTGGTCATCTCAGGTTGAATGACGTGTTTCAGGAGAGGGTAGCAGTAGTGTGGCGTCCAGCGGTTGATCGCGCCAGACTGCCCTTTCCCTCTTACGCGCAATAAAAAATCCCGCGAGTTCCGCGGGATTTTTTAGGTCATGCAAGGGTGCAAGAGCGGGCGACCGGACTCGAACCGGCGACGTCCAGCTTGGGAAGCTGGCATTCTACCAACTGAATTACGCCCGCGTTGTAAGAGCCACAGGTGAGAATTGAACTCACGACCGCCCGATTACGAATCGGGTGCTCT
>JBBQWD010000181.1:0-3295 GCA_038210945.1 Gemmatimonadales bacterium | reverse complement strand
TCCGGCAAACCGTCCGTGTGTTGGTAGACCATCCCTCGCCAGGACAGCTCCTCCAGCAGCGAATTCTTCGAGTGCATGCGGGGAAGATAGGGACGCCCGACCACGGTGTCACCTTCGGTGTATCACAGTTATCTTTTGACTCTCCGAATGGCCCCAGACACCTCCAACAAACTTTCATTCCGCAAGCGTCACCCCACGCTCGTCCGGGGTGTGCTCCTCGCGCTGACCTTCTTCGTCGCTCTTGGTGTTGGCGTCCTCTACGCCAGCTGGGCGCTGATCTGTCGCGGCAACCAGTGCCCGTCGATCGAAGTCCTCGCCGAGTACACACCGCACCAGACGTCGAAGCTCTACGCAGTCGACGGACGCTTCATCTCCGAGCTCGGCCTCGAGCGGCGGACACTCGTGAAGATCGACGAGATCCCCAAGATGGTGCAGGACGCCTTCGTCGCTACCGAAGACAAACGCTTCTATGACCACGCAGGCATCGACTGGCACCGCGCCGCGGGCGTAATCCTGCGCTCGCCGCTCCATGGTTTCTCGCAGGGATTCTCCACCATTACGATGCAGCTCGCGCGCAACGTCTTCCCCGAGAAGATCTCACGCGAGAAGAGCATCGTCCGCAAGCTCAAGGAAGCAAAGGTCGCGCGCGAGATCGAGGCGAAGTACGACAAGAAGAAGATTCTTGAGCTCTATCTCAATCAGATCGACCTGGGCCACGGCGCGTACGGTGTGGAGACGGCCGCACAACGCTACTTCGGCAAGTCGGTTCGCGATCTGAACCTCGCGGAAGCCGCGACGCTAGCGGCGCTGCCCAAAGCGCCCGCCCGATACAATCCAGTTCGATATCCCGATCGCGCCATCCAGCGTCGTAATACGGTTATTGCGTTGATGCGCGACGAAGGCCGCATCAGTGAGGCGGATGCCAGCCGCGCCCAAGCGTATCCGCTCCAGCTCGCCGACAAGAGCGTGACCGGTGAGACTGCACCGTACTTCGTCGAATGGGTGAGACAGCAGCTCGACGCGCAGTTCGGCAAGCAACTGTACGAGCAGGGACTCAGGGTTTACACGACTCTGGATCTCGACGCGCAGAACGCGGCGGAGCGAGCGCTGGAGCGCCAGGTTCGCGCGATCGAGGCCGGCCGTTATGGAGCGTACAAGCACGAGACGTTCGAGCATTACACGGCTCATCGCGAGGGCGACGAGGGAAGCGGAACGTCTCCCTATCTACAGAGTGCGTTCCTTGCGCTCGATCCGCGCAACGGTGCCGTGCGCGCGATGATAGGAGGACGCGACTTCGACGATTCGAAGTTCAATCGCTCCGTGCAAGCCCTTCGCCAGCCCGGATCCGCGTTCAAGCCTATCGTGTACTCAGCCGCTGTGCAGAACGGCAGACCCGCCTCGTACATCGTCAACGACAGCCCACTCGTTCTACAGGTTCCCGGCCAGCCCGAGTGGGCTCCGCAGAACTACGACCTGAAATTCCTCGGCGAGATCCCGTTGCGTCAATCGCTGTATGAATCGCGAAACGTGTCGACGATCAGGCTCGGCATGGAGCTCGGCGAGCAGTCGGTCATCAACGAGGCGCGGAATTTCGGAATCACAACGCCGATTCCACCGTATCCGTCCATTCACATCGGCGCGGCAGATGTCTATCCGATCGAGCTGATCTCGGCATACACGGCTTTCGCGAACCTCGGCGTGCGCGCGACTCCGAATGCGATCATCAGGGTGGAGAACCAGAAGGGCGAGATCCTCTGGCAGCCGACGCCAACGCGCACGCAGGTGCTATCGCCGGAAGAAGCGTGGTTGATGGTCGACATGATGAAGGACGTCGTGCGCCGCGGAACCGCCGCCGGCAGTGTGTGGGGCGCCGGCTTCCACTATCCGGCTGGAGGCAAAACCGGAACGACGAACGACGGCACCAACGTTTGGTTCATCGGCTACACAGCTGATCTCGTCGCCGGCACCTGGATGGGCTTCGATCGCCCGCAGAAGATCAAGGAGAATGCCCAGGGTGGCGTGCTCGCCGCGCCTGCATGGACTGCGTTCATGACTGAAGTGTATCGAAGGAAGCCGCCTCCGCCCGATTGGCCGAAACCGCTGTCCATCGTTACGCGCGAAATCGACATCAGCAGTGGGTTGCTGCAGACTCCTTACTGCCCGCGCAGCCTCGTGACGAGCGAGTTTTACATCTCGGGCACCGAGCCGACACGCGACTGCGACAAGCATCTGGCGTACGGTACGCCAGGTTATGCGCCCATCGACACTTTCCTGGTGCCACCGCCCGTCGGCGGCGCTCAGACTCCGATCAGGGTGACGCCCCCGACGATTCAGCCGGGCTACGAGCCGGTGCCCAATCAGCCGCGCCGTCCAACTGTGTTCGACACCACGCGCAAGCCGCCACCAGCGCCGCGTGATACGACGCGTCGCGACTCCACCAGACCGCGCACCGACACGATTCCGTCGGCGGGACGCCAGCAGCGCTGATGCGCTATCACGCGCGTTGGGTGCTCCCGATCACCCAGCCGCCGATAGAGAACGGAACCGTCGCCGAGAGCGACGGAGTGATTACCTACGTCGGACCGCGCTCCAAAGCACCGCCAGGCCCGGACTATGACCTCGGCGACGCGATCCTCCTTCCCGGCCTCGTCAACACGCATACGCATCTCGAGCTCACCGCCATGCGCGGCTTCCTCGAGGACTGTCGATTCACAGTTTGGATCGACAGGCTGCGTCGCAGCCGCAACGAGGTCATGGATCAGGAAGCTCTGCTCGACTCCGCTCGCTTTGGGATCGTCGAGGGCCTCGAAGCCGGGATCACCACGTATGCCGACACGGGCTCGAGCGGCGTCGCAATGCAGGCGATGCGGGACGCGGGCGTGCGCGGCATCATGTACCAGGAAGTATTCGGGCCAGATCCATCGCATGCGGAGATCGCGATGCGTGAGCTTGAAGATCGCGTCGAAGCGCTGCGGCTCGGGCAGACCGATCTCGTCTCGCTCGGTGTCTCGCCCCACGCGCCGTACACAGTCTCCGATCCGCTCTACGATGCCGCGGCTCGATTCGCCAACTCGCGTAACCTGCCGCTGGCGATGCACATCGCCGAGAGTCAGGCGGAGCTCGACATCGTTACGCGCGGGACCGGCGATTTTGCGGATGGTTGGCAGCGCCGTGGGATCAAGGTCTCGCCACGCGCGCGATCGCCGATTGCGCTGCTCGACGAGCGTGGGGCCCTGGACCGCGGCCCTCTTCTCATCCATTGCGTGCGCGTGGATGAGGACGACATCGCAATCAT
>JBBQWD010000180.1:0-3331 GCA_038210945.1 Gemmatimonadales bacterium | reverse complement strand
CACCGGGCTCGCCTGCGTTGCCGGCGAAATCACCACCAAGACATACGTCAACGTTCCCGAGATCGTGCGCTCCACGATCGACCGGATCGGCTACACCGATGCCGGCATGGGCTTCGATTCGAAGACCTGCGCCGTCATCAGTACCATCGACAAGCAATCTCCGGACATCGCCCAGGGTGTAGACCATGGCGGAGCCGGCGACCAGGGCATGATGTTCGGCTACGCGTCGGACGAAACGGAAGAGCTGATGCCCATGCCGATCCAGCTGGCCCACCGCCTCACCGAGCGGCTCGCTGCATTCCGCCGATCGAAGGATGGCCATTGGGTGCGGCCGGACGGTAAGGCGCAGGTCACCGTTCTCTATGAGGAGAATATTCCGATCGGCGTCGAGACTGTCGTCGTGTCGACACAACATTCGGAAGACATCTCCACCAAGAAGCTGCGTGAGGTGATCATCTCCGAGGTCATCGAGCCGGTCATCCCCAAAGAGCTTCGCGACAAGACCATCAAGTTCCACATCAACCCGACCGGACGCTTCGTCATTGGTGGTCCGCAGGGCGACGCCGGGCTGACGGGCCGCAAGATCATCGTCGACACTTACGGCGGCATGGGCCGTCACGGCGGCGGCGCGTTCAGCGGCAAGGATCCATCGAAGGTCGATCGTTCCGCGTGCTACGCGGCGCGCTGGGTCGCGAAGAACATCGTCGGCGCCAAGCTCGCCCGCCGCTGCGAAGTCCAGGTGGCATACGCAATCGGGGTGGCCGAGCCCGTGTCAGTCAACGTCGACACCTTCGGTACCAATACCGTACCTGAAACCGCAATCCTGAAGGCAGTCCGCAAGGTGTTCAACCTCACGCCGAAAGGGATAATCGAGTCACTCGATCTCAGAAAGCCGATCTACAGCCCGACGTCGTCGTACGGGCATTTCGGCCGCGCTCCCAAGAAAAACGGCAAGGGAACGCTGTTCACGTGGGAGCGGCTCGACAGGATAGCGGATCTGCGGAAGGCCGTCGACGGTCGGTAGCGTTCGTTAACTTGTTTTCATGCAACTTGTCGAAGTCGAAGTGATGCGGCTGGGTCTCGACCGCTCGACCAACTCCTACGTGGTGATCCTCCAGGAGAAGGGCGGTGCGCGACTCCTCCCGATCTGGATCGGCCAGCCTGAGGCGGAGTCGATCGTGATCGAGATGAACAAGCTCAAGCGCGAGCGACCGCTCACTCACGACCTCTGCAAGAACCTCATCATCGGAATGGGCGGCACGCTTCGTCGAGTCCACATCACCAAGGTGGAGAACCGCACGTTCTACGCGGAGCTGCACATCGCCCGCAGCTCCGGAGCGGTTCACATCGATGCGCGACCGTCGGACAGCATCGCGATCGCGCTCAGATTCGAGGCGCCCATCTTCGCGCAGGAGAGCCTGCTCACAGCGCTCCTGCTGGAGGAGGGCCGGCCCGCTCCAGAGACGCTCGCAGAGCCTTCGTCCGACGAAATGTCGGCCGAGCAGCTGAAGCAGTACCTGGAGAACATGCGACCCGAAGACTTTGGGAAGTTCAATATGTAAGTTGGCGGTCCTGCTCTTTCTGCAGGCCGCGCTTCCCTCTGTTCCACAGCAGGTCACGGGGCGCATCATCCGTCCTGGGGCGGCGAGAATGGATCCGGTGAGCAGCATCTGGGTCGTTCTCCACAGAGTTGGGCCCGATAGCGCGGGGCCCCTCGACTCGGTGCGGTCCGACCCTCGCGGCCGGTACTCGTTCAAGTATGCGCGCACGGGAAGTGAAGAGGCGATCTACTTCGTCTCCGCGTCTTACGCAGGGATCGCTTACTTCACGCCGCCGTTGCCACAAGGCAAAGTCAGCGGCGACGACGGCGAGATCACCGTATTCGATACTACATCGAGTCACGTGCCCGTGAGCGTGCGCGGACATCATATCGTCGTCTCCGGAGTCGATGCCAACGCGCGACGCTCGGTCGTAGAGGTGTACGACATCTCCAATGACACCTCGGTCACTCGCGTCGCCATCGGCGACAAACCGGAGAACGCAACCTGGCGCGCGCACCTCATCCCGGGTGCCACTGATTTTCACGTGAGTCAGGGCGACATCTCTGCGGCCGCCGTTTCGTTCACCAACGGTACCGTCAACGTCTTCGCTCCGATTGCTCCGGGCCTCAAGCAGTTGTCCTTCTCGTATTCGCTTCCCGCGAAGGCGTTTCCGCTCAAGGTTCCCTCCGAGGCGGCTACTGGCGTCTACGAAATACTGATCGAAGAAAAAGCCGGCAGCGTGACAGGACCGAATCTGAAAGAGGTTGATCCGGTGACGGTCGACGACCGCAACTTCCGGCGATTTCTCGCGTCCGACATGCCCGAGAATTCATTAGCCGTGATCGATCTTCCCGCGCCGCCACCCAGTCGGTCAATCGATCCGCGATTCCTCGTCGCCATCACGCTGGTGCTTGGCGGAACGATGATTGTCGCGCTTGCGCAGGCGCTTCGGCGTAGATAGCTTCGCCAGACAATTGATCGCGGACGGGAGCCACGGAAACCGGTGTGATGCCGGTGCGGCCCCGCCACTGTAACGGGCATTAACGCAGACTCGTAACACCACTGACCTCGAGGAGGAGGTCGGGAAGGTGAGTCCACGCGGCCCGGAGCCAGGAGACGACTCATCGTCCGCGCCACTTTCGCAGAACCTCGGGGGAGGTGCTGGTGGCGGTCAGGCGTCGTCGACGCGTGCTCGTTGCGGGCATTCCTCAGGGAGGAGTGTCCGCTTTTGATTTCAATACGTCGAATATTCCGTTTTCTAACTGTGTGCTCGCTCGCGCTTGCCGCCTGCGACAAACAGCCCAGCCAGCTCGCAACCTTGCGCGACGACTTCGGCGATCCGGTTCGGATCGACCAGGTTCCGACGCGCATCGTCTCGCTCAGCCCCGCCACGACCGAGATTCTCTTTGCCCTCGGCGCGGGTCCGCGCGTGATTGGGCGCTCCGATTTCGATCTCTGGCCCGCTCAAGCGAGAGCCATTCCGGCTCTCGGCAACGGAATCCAACCGAATGTCGAGGCGGTGCTCGGCATTCATCCCGATCTCGTGATCCTGTACGCGAGTCAGGACAACCGCCCAGCCGCTGACCGTTTGCGCGCGGCCGGCGTGAATACGCTGGCGCTCCGACTCGACCACATCTCGGATTTTCGTCGCACCGCCAAACTACTGGGCGCGATCCTGCGCGATTCAGCGCGAGCCAAATCGGTGACCGACTCGGTCTATCACACGCTCGATAGCGTGCGCGCGACGACGGCGAAGCTCGCCCGACCGAGAGTGTTCTGGCACATCTGGG
>JBBQWD010000179.1:0-3332 GCA_038210945.1 Gemmatimonadales bacterium | reverse complement strand
CGCGTTTATATACTCGTGACCATGATTCGATCGCGTGAGTTTTCGTAGGTGTCGATGACTCTTATCGGACTCGCCTACAATCAAAAGCCCGAGCCATCAGAGCTCGCCAGCCCCGCTTCAGAGGGCGGCCGTCAGGACGACGGGGAGCTTTCGCGTCCCGATGAAGAGCCTCCCAGTAGAATCCTCGGCCTCTCGATAGCGGAGCTAATCGCCCGCGACGAGTTCGCCGAGTGGGACAGTCCCACGACGATCGCAGCAGTGGAATCCGCACTTTCCCACCTCGGAAAAGTCATTCGCCTCGAGGCAAATGAGGATTTCCCCGAGAGACTGCGAGAGGCTCGTCCGGACATCGTCTTCAACATCGCCGAAGGTTTTCACGGGGTGAATCGCGAAGCCCACGTCCCCGCGATCTGCGAGTTTTTTGGAATTCCCTACTCGGGAAGCGATCCCTTTACCCTCTCGCTCTGTCTCGACAAGGCGAGGACCAAGGAGACGCTGACCTTTCACGGTATCCCAACTCCGAAGTTCGCGGTCGTCGAGAAAATCGAAGATCTCGAGGCGCTGGGCCGTCCGCTCTCACTGCCCCTCTTCGTCAAACCACTCCACGAGGGGTCGTCCAAGGGAATCACGGACGGCAATCTGTGCTGGGATCGCGCCCATCTCCTCAGGCAAACCGAGTTTCTCCTCGAGAACTACGATCAGCCGGTTCTCGTCGAGGAGTATCTGCCCGGAAAGGAATTCACCTGCGCGGTTTTCGGAAACGGAGACGAAGCGATGGTGCTGCCCATTGTCGGCATGAATTTCGAGAGCCTGCCCAAGGGCGCGCTTCCGATCTACGGCTTCGATGCGAAGTTCGTCTGGGATCGTCCCGAAAATCCGCTCGACATTTTCCAGTGCCCCGCGCGTATCACGCGAGAGCTTCAGGCGTCTATTGAGCGAGTTACGCTCGACGCCTTCCGCGTCCTCGGCTGCCGCGACTGGGCAAGGATCGATGTTCGGCTCGATGCCGTGGGTGTGCCGAACGTGCTCGAAGTGAATCCGCTCCCTGGAATTCTTCCGGATCCCGCGGACAACTCGTGTATGCCGAAAGCCGCGCGCGCTGCAGGGATCAGCTACGACGAGCTCATTCAGAATTGTTTGAAGTACGCTGCCGCCAGGCAGGGAGTGAACCTAGAAAGCTCCCTCTCGCAGATTGGCGCGCCTCAGAGCGAGCGCTTGCTCGCCGCCAGTTGACAGGCGTGACCTGCTGCACACGGAGGAACGCACGATGAAGGTAGCGTTGCTGTTCGACGGGCTCTCTGCTCTCGGTAAGGCGCCGGAAGTTCAGCTCCTCGACTCGATCGAGGCTGTTGAGAACGCACTGCTCGATTGGGCGACTGAAGTCGTGCGCGTGCCAGTGACCAAAGACGGCCGCTGGGTCGAGCGAGTTCGAAAGGGAAAATTCGATCTGGTTTTCAATCTCGTCGAAGGCATCGACGGAGAGGCCGTGTACGAGCCGATGGTCATCTCGGTGCTGGAGCTCATTGGCGTTCCGTTCACAGGGAGCTCCAGCTGGACGACCGCGCTTACCCTCAGAAAGAACGTCGTCAACGGAGTGCTCGACCGCGCTGGATTGCCAGTCCCCCGCTGGGCCTACATTCGGCCCGGTGACGAGATCACGAGCGTCGGATTCCCGGCGATATGCAAGCCGGCCGCCGAAGATGCCTCCGTCGGAATTGAGCAAAGGTCGGTTGTGAGGAGCATGCGGGCGCTCTCGGCCAGGATCGAGGCGATGTTCGAAGGATGGGACGAGGTGCTGGTTCAGCGCTTCATTCCGGGCCGCGAGGTGAACGTCGGCATCCTCGGCGATGACGTGCTGCCGATCGCCGAGATCGACTTCGCGCAGATGCCGCAGGGGATGTGGCACATCGTCTCCTACCGATCCAAGTGGGAAACCGGAAGCGACGAGGATCTCGGCGCGAAGCCGAACTGTCCCGCCGATCTATCCGAACATCTTGCCAGTGAGCTGGCCGCGATCGCCCGCACCGCCTGGAGCGTTGTCGGCGGAGAGGGATACGGCCGCTGTGATTTTCGCATCGACCAATCGGGCCGCCCCTGGCTCCTCGAGGTCAACGCGAATCCCGACATTTCGCCGAGCGCCGGGCTCGCGCGGATGGCGGGTGTCGCGACCGTCGGGTACTCAGACCTGATTCGACGGATCTGCGATCACGCGCTCGCGAAGCGCGGAGAGAACTACACCGAGCGGTGGGTGAAGACCCTCAGGCTGTCCGGCCTGGGTTGAAAGGAAGTTCCGATCATCAACAACGCCCGTAACGGGGCCGGAGTGGTGCACGCATGAGCGATTGGCAACAGATCATCAAGGATCAAAGCATCTCGAATCTGGAGAAGCTGGCTGACAAGTTCGGGCGCGACGTCATCGACGTCGAAGCCTTGAAGCCGGCGTTCGACAACTTCCAGATGCGAATCACTCCCGCTGCTCTCGAGCAGATCAAGGAAGTGGGCGATCCGATGTGGAACCAATACATCCCGACGGTCGAGGAGCTGGACGTCGTCGACGGCGTCATCGACTCGCTGGACGAGGACGGCGATTCGCCGGTCCCGAACATCACGCACCGGTACCCGGATCGCGCGCTGTTTCTGGTGAGCCCCGTGTGCGCGACGTATTGCCGCTTCTGCACGCGTCGTCGCAAGGTCGGCGATCCGGAGAAGATTCCGCTCAACCAGTACGATTCAGCATTCCAGTACCTGCGCGAGCACACTGAGATCCGCGACGTCATCCTGAGCGGTGGCGACCCGATGATGCTGAGCGACCGGCGGCTGGAGTATCTCTTCCAGCAGCTCCGCGCGATCCCGCACATCGAGATCATCCGGATCGGCAGCCGCATCACCTCTCACCTTCCGGAGCGGATCACGCCGGAGTTCTGCGAGATGGTGCAGAAGTACCATCCGATCTTCATGAACACGCACTTCAATCACCCGAGCGAGCTGACGCCGGCGGCGGTCGCCGCGCTCGACCGCCTGTCGAGAGCCGGAGTATCGCTCGGCTGCCAGACCGTGCTGCTCAAGGGCGTGAACGACGACGCGAAGGTCATGATGAAGCTGATGCACGAGCTGCTCAAGGCGCGCGTCCGGCCCTACTACCTATATATGGCGGATCAGGTGGCGGGCGGTGAGCACTTCCGCACGACGGTTCAGAAGGGACTCGAGATCATGCAGGCGCTGCGTGGCTGGACTTCCGGTCTCGCCGTGCCGCAATTCGTGATCGACTCCCCGGGTGGCGGAGGAAAGGTGCCGTTGCTGCCTGAGTACCTGGAGTCCATGACCGACGACGA
>JBBQWD010000178.1:0-3333 GCA_038210945.1 Gemmatimonadales bacterium | reverse complement strand
CTCTAGGATGCCGACGCGTAAAATCGAGGTCGACGGGCAGAAGTGGGAAGTTTACCCCTCGGGCTACATCACTCAGTACACTCAGGACGAGTACGCCTTGATCTTTTCGCGCGGATCCGGAAAGGACCGCGAGGTCCGCGTCAGCCGGTACTCTCCGCAGGGAAGCCGTTCGCGCGAGCAGGCGTTCGCCGAGCTTTCCGAGGCACAGCTGAAGGAGTTGTTCGAACAGTCTCAGCCAAGCTTTACATCGCCTGAGGCCGGTTACGCGAAGTGAGCGCAGAGGCGGGCGGGCCGGCTTTCATCGACCTGCATACTCACTCGACCGCCTCAGACGGGACGCTCCCACCGGAACAGGTGATCGAGGCTGCCGCGCGGTGCGGCCTCAAGGCGCTCGCGCTCACTGACCACGACACGATTGGAGGGATTCCAGCAGCGCGCGAAGCGGGCGAGCGGCTGGGCATCCGCGTAATCACGGGCGTCGAGCTAAGCGCCTTCCAGGAGGGGCACGAAGTTCACGTGCTGGCGCTCCACCTCTCGCAACTCGACACGCTTCACAAGCGCCTGGAAGATCTGCGCGCATCGCGCTTCAGCAGGGCCGAGAAGATCGTCGAGAAACTCAACGCGCTCGGAATACCGATAACGCTCGACGAAGTTCTCCTGCAGTCGAATGGCGGAGCCGTCGGTAGGCCGCACGTCGCGCGCGCCCTCATCGCGCGCGGCGTGGTGCACGACTTTCGCGATGCATTCATGAGATACCTTGGCGGCAACGGCAGTGCGTTCGTTCCGAAGGACAAGCTTTCGATCGAGGATGCGATCGCGATCGCGCACGACGCGGGCGCTCTCGCAATCTGGGCTCATCCCGGAGACGGAGGCCGCCGGGAGAAGCTCGAGCCGTTGGTCGCAGCTGGACTCGACGGGGTCGAAATAAGGCATCCCAGCCACTCCGGCGAAGACATCAAGCGCCTCCAGGCCCTGACCGATTTCTTTGGACTCGTGCCGAGCGGCGGATCAGATTGGCACGGCGCCACCGAGGGTCCGCGCCGTCTGGGGATGATGAACGTCCCTGCTGAGTGGTTGGAGCGGCAGGACGAAAGAGTCGCATCGCTCGCTTCTTCAACAAGCCCGTAACGGTGGCTGTAGAATGGAAATAGATGGTCGCGTAGCCCTAGTCACCGGAGCCGGCACTCGTGTCGGCCGCGTGATCGCTCTCGCGCTCGGCAGGGCAGGAATGCGTGTTGGCGTTCATTACGCGGGGTCGGAAAAGGGAGCGCGCGAGACCGCCGACGAGATCGTGGCGATGGGAAGCGATGCCCGCACACTTCCCGGAGATCTCACTGACCCGGCTACCGCGCCAAGGCTGGTAGAGCACACCACGAAGGTTTTCGGCTCGCTCGACGTTCTCGTGAATTCCGCGGCTGTCATGCTGCGGACACCAGTTGGCGAAGTGCTCGTCGAGGACTGGGATGCGATGTTCGCGCTCAATCTGCGCGCCCCTTTCTTCCTGGCGCAGGCGGCGGCGCGAGCGATGCGCGACCACGGTGGGGTGATCGTCAACATCGCCGACCTCGCGGCATTCGAGGCATGGCGCGGATACATCCCTCACTCGATTACGAAGGCGGGCATCATCCAGATGACGCGCGGACTTGCACACGCACTGGCGCCGAAGATTCGTGTGAATGCGATTGCGCCGGGCTCAGTTCTGCTGCCGGAGGGTTGGACGCAGGAACAGGCGGACAAGCTTGTCGCCACAACACCGCTTGGTCGTATTGGCAGCCCCGAAGACGTCGCGCAGGCGGTGCTGTACCTGCTAAGCGCCGACTATGTCACTGGCGAGACGATCATCGTCGACGGCGGGCGTCACATCCGCGGTTAACGCAGCGGTGACGCAGTCGGAGTGCGCGTGAGTCGGGTTATATTTCACTGATGGCGAAAGTACGCGACTACGATGTTGTCATCGTTGGTGCGGGCCCCGCTGGAATGACGGCCGCGCTTTACACGGGACGCGCAATGCTGCGCACCGCCGTGCTCGAGCGCGGATTTCCGGGCGGAGAGCTGCTCAATACCGAGTATCTCGACGACGTGATCGGGTTCCCGAAGATCCTCGGCTACGAGCTGGCGGAAAAGTTCGCCGCCCACGCCAAGCAGTTCGGCGCCGAGTTCTTCGAGACTACCAGCGTGATCTCGGTGACGAAGATGCCCAACGGCTATTTCCAGACCGAGGCTGAGAACGGAGACCTGTTCCGATCTCCCGCGGTCATCGTCACCGCGGGCGGAACGCCGATCAAGCTTGGAATCCCCGGCGAGCTCGAATACGCCGGCAAGGGCGTCTCGTATTGCGCGATCTGCGACGCCGCGTTCTTCAAGCAGCAGATCGTAGCGGTCGTGGGAGGCGGTGACGCCGCGGTCGAGGAAGCCGACTTCCTGACGCGATACGCGAGCAAGGTCTACCTCATTCATCGTCGCAACGAGTTCCGCGCCTCCAAGATTCTGCAGAAGCACGTGTTCGAGAACCCGAAGATCGAAGTGATCTGGGACACGGTGGCAGAAAAGGTCGACGGCAATCCGGAAACAGGAATGACCGGACTGCACCTGCACAATCTCATCACCGCCAAGAGAACCATTCTGGACGCGACAGGGCTGTTCATCTTCGTCGGGTTCCGGCCCAACACTGGAGTGATCGCCGGACATTTCGAGCACGACGTCATGGGTTACGTGCTCACCGACAACGCGATGATGTCGTCCATCCCCGGTCTCTTCGTCGCCGGAGATCTACGATCCCAGCTGACGCGACAGGTTACGACTGCGTCGGGTGATGCAACGACGGCGGCCATCGCTGCCGACAAGTACATCACGCGATTCAAAGAGACTGAGGGCGAGGGTTCGTCGGAGGCGACGCGCGAGGCAATGGAAAGCTCGCACATCAGCGCCGGTGGCTACACTTGATGAAGCGTCGGGTGCGCGCCGCGCGGAAGAATCAGCGGTGGTAGTCCAGACCTTCACCGTCGGCGCGTTCCAGGAGAACTGCTATCTATTGGTGGACGACCGCACCAACCGCGCGGTGATTGTGGATCCTGGCGGTGAAGGCGATCGCCTCGTGGAAGCAATCGACAATTCGACGGCGAAGCTGGACGCGATCTGGATTACTCACGCGCACGTAGACCACGTCGGTGCAATCGCGTCGGTAAAGAGGCGGTGGGACGTTCCGATCTATCTCCATCCGCTTGACCGGCGCCTCTACGAAGCGGCCTCGCGCCAAGCCGAAGTCTACGGGATCCCGTTCGAAGAGCCTCCGCCGCCTGAGCGCGAATTCGCCGACGGTCAGTCGTTGAACGT
>JBBQWD010000177.1:0-3355 GCA_038210945.1 Gemmatimonadales bacterium | reverse complement strand
CGGTCGTTCAGGACACACGGATTCGGTTTGTCGTTGGTGATGCACAGGGATGCACCGATTCCGGACGTCAGCACCGCGTGAGTTTGCGGATTTACAACCTTCTGGCCCAGCTGGTCGCTGTGCCGGTTCTGCAAGGCGGTGGGAACGCTGCTGGTGGCGAGTCGCTCGAGAACTTGCTGTTGACCTGCAACGAGTACACGGCTTACTGGGATGGAAAGTACTCGCAGACTGGAGAAGACGTGGCGTCCGGCATCTACCTGTTTCGACTCGAGGTAGACGGCAAGGTCCTCGTCAAGAAAATGATCGTTAGAAAATAAATACCTGACTTTTTGGAGACGCATCCTGGCAGAGCCGGGATGCGTCTCTTTTCTTTTCCGACGCATGTGTGCCAGGTTGGCGGGTATTATGCGGCACCCCCGTTGCACGTCAGGGAACCCATCCCTCTCACCGGTCAGTCATGATCAATCCGGACCGCCTCACCGTAAAAGCGACTGAAGCACTGAATGAAGCGGTCGACCTTGCGCGCAGAGCAGGGAATCCGCTCGTCTACGACCTCCACCTCCTCTTGGCGCTTCTGACCCAGGATGAGGGCATCGTCGTACCCATCCTTCAGAAGCTCGGCGTAAGCGTCGCTCAGCTACGAGAGACGGTAGGCCGCGAGATGGCGCGATATCCGAAGCAATCGAACGCGCAGCCGACGCTATCTAAAGAACTCAATCAGGTTTTCGATAAGGCCGAGGCCGACGCCAAGAAGCTAGGCGACGATTTCGTGTCGACCGAGCACTTTCTGCTCGCACTTTCCGATGTGAAGGGCACTGAAAGCCGGACCGTACTGACGGGCGTCGGTGCGACCCACGACGCGCTGCTCGAAGCTCTCCAGTCGGTGCGTGGATCCCATCGCGTGACCGACCAGAGTCCCGAGAACCAGTACCAGGCGCTCCAGCGCTACAGCCGCGATCTCACCGAGGCCGCGCGCAAAGGCAAGCTCGATCCGGTGATCGGTCGCGACGAGGAGATCCGTCGCGTGATCCAGATTCTCTCGCGGCGGACAAAAAACAACCCGGTCCTGATCGGCGAGCCCGGAGTGGGAAAGACCGCGATCGCCGAAGGGTTGGCCCAGCGAGTCGCCAACGGCGACGTCCCGGAGGGCCTCAAGAACAAGCGCCTCGTTGCGCTAGACCTTGGAGCGCTGATAGCGGGCACGAAGTTTCGCGGGGAGTTCGAGGAGCGCCTCAAGGCAGTGCTCAAGGAAGTGACCGAAGGCGAAGGCCAGTTCATCATGTTCATCGACGAGATGCATACGCTGGTCGGTGCCGGCAAAGCAGAAGGCTCGATGGACGCCGGCAACATGCTCAAGCCGGCGCTCGCCCGCGGCGAGCTCCGCGTCGTGGGCGCCACAACGCTCGACGAGTACCGGAAGCACATCGAAAAGGACGCCGCCCTGGAGCGCCGCTTCCAGCCTGTGTACGTCGGAGAGCCAAGCGTCGAGAGCACGATCGCGATTCTCCGGGGACTCAAGGAGAGATACGAAACTCATCACGGCGTCCGCATCACCGACGGCGCAATCGTCGCCGCCTCAACGCTCTCGAACCGCTACATCGGCGATCGCTTCCTGCCGGACAAGGCGATCGATCTCATCGACGAGGCCGCATCGCGACTCCGAATCGAGATCGACTCGGTGCCACAGGAGATCGATGAGGTCGAGCGCCGGAGCACTCAACTCCAGATCGAGCAGCAGGCGCTTCAGAAAGAGAAAGACAAGGCCTCGCGAGAGCGACTGAAGAATCTCGAGCGTGAGCTGGCCGAGCTGAAAGAGAGAGCCTCGGCCATGAGAGCGCAGTGGCAGCAGGAGAAAGAAGTCCTCGGCAGCGTTGCCAAGATCAAGCAGCAAATCGAGCAGGCGCGCACCGAAGCCGAGCTCGCCACGCGGCGCGGCGATCTCCAAAAGGCAGCGGAGATTTCTTACGGGCATATACCCCAGCTCGAGAAGCAGCTCCAGGAATCGGAACAGAAGTTGGCGAGCCGGCAGGAAGGCGGAGCGAGATTCCTGAAGGAAGAAGTCACGGCCGAGGATGTCGCCGAGATAGTCGCGCGCTGGACCGGAATTCCGGTTTCGCGCATGATGGAGGCAGAGCGTGAGCGTCTTACGCGACTGGAGCAGGTGCTTGCCACACGGGTGATTGGACAGGAAGAGGCAGTTCGCGCAGTGGCGAACGCAGTGCGCCGTTCCCGAGCAGGCCTTCAGGATCCGAATCGTCCGATCGGCTCATTCATCTTTCTTGGTCCCACCGGCGTCGGAAAAACCGAGACCGCGCGGGCGCTCGCCGAGTTCCTGTTCGACAACGAGCAGGCGATGGTCCGCATCGACATGTCCGAGTACATGGAGAAGCACGCGGTTGCCCGATTGATCGGCGCGCCTCCGGGCTATGTTGGATTCGAGGAGGGCGGTCAGCTCACCGAGGCTGTCCGGCGACGCCCGTACTCGGTGGTGCTCTTCGACGAGATAGAGAAAGCGCATCCAGATGTGTTCAACATCCTGCTCCAGATTCTCGACGACGGGCGGCTCACCGACTCGCAGGGGCGCACGGTCGATTTCCGGAACTCCGTCATCATCATGACCTCGAACATCGGGAGCACCTACATTCTCGAACACACCGGCGACGACAGGGCCGTGGTCGAAGCACAGGTGACGAACGCGCTGAGGCAACATTTCCGTCCCGAGTTTCTCAACCGCGTCGACGACATCATCATCTTCCGCCCACTCGGCAAGGCAGAGATCGAGCACATCATCGATCTGCAGCTGACCAAGCTCGAGAAGCTGCTGGCGGACAGAAAGCTCACGCTCGAGCTGACTCCGGAAGCGCGCGAAGTGCTGGCGACGGAAGGGTACGATCCGGCGTTCGGTGCACGCCCGCTCAAGAGAGCAATCCAGCGTCTGCTCCAGAATCCTTTGGCGCTTGCCGTTCTCGAGGGCAGGTTCAGCGAGGGAGATCACATCGTCGTCGAGCGCGATCCCAAGGGCGAGCTGACGTTCAAGAAATCGAAAGAGCCAGCACTTGCCCCCAGATAGCGACCCGAGCGCTCAAACGCTCGGCGGCGGCACACAACCTCTTGCCGCCGATGAGCAGTACATCCGAAACGCCCTCGACCTCGCCCGCGATGCGGCAAAGCGAAACGAAGTTCCGATCGGCGCGCTCGTCGTCCGGGACGGGACGATCCTGGCAGCTACGACGAATCGCACCATCCGCGATCAGGATCCTACGGCACACGCCGAGCTCCTCGCGATTCGCGAAGCCGCCTCGAAGCTCGATCGGTGGCGACTCGACGACTGCACTCTCTACGTCACGCTGGAGCC
>JBBQWD010000176.1:0-3381 GCA_038210945.1 Gemmatimonadales bacterium | reverse complement strand
TCTAGGTGCGCGGTCCCGCGATTCGATCGAGGTCGGCAAGCCCCGCGAGCACATCGCGGGGCTTCGACCCATCTGGGGGTCCGAGGATGCCGGCAGTGTGCAGCTGGTCGATGATCCGCGCCGCGCGTCCATACCCGACCTTCAAGCGTCGCTGAAGAAGCGAAGTGCTTCCCTGCTGATGCTGAATCACAACTTCCGCGGCTTCGCGGAATAGCTTGTCGCGATCCGCGTCGTCGTAGTTGTCGCTGTCGCCGCTGCTCGCCTCCTCGGCTTCCTTCTTCCGGATCGACTCGATGATGTCCGGCTCGTTCGGACTGTCGTCGACGACCAGGCCCTGCGCCTCGAATGCGGCCTTGCGCTGCTCGCGACGCAACTCGTACCAGGCCATCAGGCGCTCAGTGTCCTCACTGGAGATGTAGGCGCCCTGCAGGCGCGCGGGCTCCGATTTCGCGGGAGGGATGAAGAGCATGTCCCCGTTGCCGAGCAGCGATTCGGCGCCAATGCCATCGAGGATCGTGCGGCTGTCGACTTGCGACGCGACGCGGAATCCGATGCGGCTCGGGAAGTTCGCCTTGATCAAGCCGGTGATGACGTTCACGCTCGGCCGCTGCGTCGCCAGAATGAGATGGATCCCGATCGCGCGGGCCTTCTGCGCCAACATCGCCAGCGGTGTCTCGATCTCTCCCTGCACCGTCATCATGAGATCAGCGAGCTCGTCGATGATGAGCACGATGTACGGAACGATCCCGCCCTTGTACTCCAGGTTCTCGAACGCGACGTCGTTCCGCTTCGCATTCTTCAGCGTCTGACCTTCCTGAACCTTGCGGTTGAAGTCCTGAATGTTGCGCGCGCCGTTCGCCGCGAGCAGCTCGTAACGATCCTGCATCTCGAGCACTGCCCACTTGAGAACAGCCGCGGCGTCGCGGTTGTCGGTGACGACCTTGTGCCGAAGGTGCGGCAACACGTTGTACACGGAAAGCTCGACCATTTTCGGGTCGATCATCAGGAACCTCAGCGTCTTCGGCGTGTGCCGATACACGAGACTCTTGATAATCGTGTTAAAGCACACCGAGTTTCCGGAACCAGTAGCGCCAGCGATCAAGAGGTGTGGCATCTTCGCCAGATCGGCAATCACAGGACGACCCTCGAGATCCTTGCCAAGGGCGATCGGCAGCGCCGCGCGAATGGTTTGGAACTCGCGCGATTCGATCAGCTCCCGGAACGCAACGATCTCAGCGGTTGGATTGGGGACTTCGACACCGACGGCACCTTTCCCCGGAATGGGCGCCACGATGCGAATGCTCTGCGCGCGCATCGCCAGCGCGAGATCGTTGGACAGGTTCGCGATCTGCCGTACTTTCACGCCGGCGGCGGGTGCAACTTCAAACTGGGTGACAACGGGACCCGTCGTACGGCCGACGAGATCCCCTTCTACACGAAACGTGCGCAGCGCGTCCATCAGCTTCACACCCATCGCGTCGAGCTCGCGTTTGCCAAGATCCACGTTCCGCGGTGGAGGTGGCGTGAGCAAATCGGGCGAAGGCAGGTCTTCATCAGTGAAGAGGTCGTCCGCTTCAGCGAAGCCTACCTGTGCTGCAATCTTCTGCGCCAGCTGTGCCGCTACCGACGGCTTCGGCTTGCGCTCCCGCGTTCTCTCGATGGGCAGAACAGGCAGCTCGTCCTGCGATAGCTCCATCAGAGACAGATCGACTTGCGGCATTTCCTCAGGCGACGGTTCGAGTATCGTCGCCGTGACGATCGCGGCGTTCCTGTCTACCACGATCTCCTTCGATGGATCGAGTCCCGCCCGCTCCGCAGGCGTGGGCGGAGCCGTCGCACCGACGTTACGCACGCGAACGCCGACGATCATGCGAACCGGATTCCACGACAGCGTCGCCGCCATCAGCGCGCTGAGGCTGATCGCCATCAGAATCCATGCGCCCGCTGAGCCCGCGAACTGAAGGATGTAGAACGCGGCGAAGGCGCCCCAGATGCCAGCCATGTCTGTCGCTTCCCGAACGCCGCCCTGCGCCAGCCCGAATATCACCGGGAGCAGTACGACCATGCCGAGGAGAAACACCATCCACGATCTGTCCTTTCGCTCACCGAGCCGGCCGAAGAGTCGCAGAGCGTGGGCGGCTGGCGCGAGCGGGAGAAGCGCGGCGGCAGGCCAGCCGAGGAAGAGCGCGATCGGGTGAGCGAGGAGCGCTCCCATCCAGCCGAAGTTTCCTTTTACATCCCCGTTGCCGTTGAGCCGCGAATACCCTTCCGCGGCAAGCGCGCCGGCGAGGAAAATCGCGAATAGGAGGAGGACGATCCCGCGAATCTCGCGGGCAAGCGCCGACTCGGGCGGCTTATCGTTCCCGTTCCGGCCCGAGCTTGGTGATTTGCCGGTCCTGGTAGATCGGGACCACAGGATAGGCGTCCACTTCCGCGGCGGCGGCGAGGTCGTCACCAAATCCTGCCGACTGGAGCGCTTGTCCGTGGGTCGATTCTTTGAAGACTTTCGCGATGTTGTCGCCATATTTCTTCTCGATCAGCACTGAAGCGGACGCCGCGTCGTTAGCAACCACCGAATCGGCGCGCTTGGGAATCGCCCGAACGTAACGCCCCGCGCAGGCGGCGTCTTCGAGTGTAAAGCTACCCTCTTCCCCGGCGCAAATTATCGCGATGTCCGTATTGGAGCTGGCCGCGACCTTCATCATGGCCAGAACCGCCGTAAAGTTGACGTATGAGGCTATAACTATGTCACGCGCCCCCTGAACGCCCAGCAGAGCGCGGGTGCCGTTGGTGGTCGTGATCAGGATCGTTTTCCCCTCGACAGCCTCAGCCGTAAAGTCCTGCGGCGAGTTCCCCAGGTCGAAGCCCGCGATCGGAAACATTTTTTGCTCGCCGACGAGCTTGACCCCCGAACGCGAGAACTCTTTCGAGCGGGATATGACCTCGTCCGCTCCTTCCAGCGGGATGACCGTCTTGGCGCCGTTGCCGAGCGCGGTGGCGACCGTAGTCGAAAGGCGGAGCACATCGACGATTGCGACGAGCCGTCCGGCGGTGTCGGCGGGTTTGACCTGACTCGGAGTGAAGAAAACATCAAGCCGCACTGAGTGGCTCCTTCATCAATTGACTCTCACGCTCGAGGAATTTCGTGTCCACTGCGCCTTCCTGAAAATGTTTGTTGGCCATGACGCGCGCGAGGAACGGGATTGTGGTGGTGACGCCCTCGATGATGAAGCTCTCCAATGCAACCTGCATGCGCCGAAGCGCTTCTTGCCGGTCGCTCCCCTGACAAATGAGCTTGGCAAGGAGCGAATCGTAGAAGGGCGGAACGGTGTAGCCTGCGTAGACGTGGGTATCCAGACGAACTCCGGGACCGCCGGGTGG
>JBBQWD010000175.1:0-3448 GCA_038210945.1 Gemmatimonadales bacterium | reverse complement strand
CGCCAACGCGTCGATTGGGTGTCAGCTGACATAGTAAAAAACTAGCCTCGCCCAGCACTCACATGCATCACCCATGACGGGTCCGTCACAGCCGGCTCCGCCCGCCGCTCCACCTGCCGCGCCCGCGTCGCCGGTGCCCCCATCGGGGCGACCCGCCGTCGCGACTTTGTCGCGCGACTTGTCGGATTTTCTCATCGAGCTCTCGATCACGATGAACAAGCACGCGATCTATCCGAGCAGCCATCCTCTGCTGGACGTGGCCGTCGACGGAGTGTCGAACCGTCTCGCGGTTCTCTTCGTGGAAGAGCGTGAGTCGCTGTCGATCGGTGTCGCGCGCAAGCAGCTGATCATCGAGGGAGTCGCAACGGATCCGCAGAATCCGGTCCTCAAGGAGCTCGCGCAGCGGCTGCATTAACACCGCGTCGGCGCTCTCAAGTTCGTGCGCGGAATCGGCCGCAACGAACTGGCGCACGCGTTGGCCGCTCTCGCGATCGATCCGATCAGGTCGGAAAAGCCGATCGGACTGGACACGGAGCGCGTCGGAGAGCTCTGGCCGCATATCCGTTTTTTCCCGTTGACGTATGATCGGCTTCAGCTGATCGAGGACGACGGCAGCGGTGAGCCGGCGGGAGCGGATCAGATGCAATCGGGACGGGCAACGCAGCTTTGGATCGGACTCGCCCGCGCTGCTTTGGTCTCCGACACGTCGAGCCCAACCTCCGCGCCAGAGGACCGCGACGACGACGCGGCACTCGAGCCAGCGACCGTCGCCCGCGCGATCGACGAGCACCAGCGCGAGGAGGCCTACGACCAGGTCATCGTCGGCTACCTCCTCCAGATCGGGGACGAGTTGAAGACCGCCGAAGGCGCCGAAGCGGCCGGGCTCCAACGGCGGGTGTCACGCCTCGTCGGTTCGCTGAAAGAATCCACCCTTGAGAAGCTTCTCGAAATGGGTGGGGACAAGGCCCAGAGGAGAAAATTTCTTCTCGACGCATCGCAGGGAATCACCGTCGAGGCAGTCGTCGACCTGGTCAAGGCCGCATCCGCCGCTGAGGGCCAGACTGTATCACACTCGATGCTCCGCATGCTCTCCAAGCTCGCCCATCATCCGTCGTCGGGCGGCCCGCGCACCAAAGCCGATCCGAATGTCCGCGATGTGATGCGCCGCCTCATCGACGATTGGAGTCTCGACGACCCTCACCCGGAGCAGTACCGCAAGGCGCTCGAGAGCATGTCCAGCACCAGAGGAATAGCCGAAACGATATCGAGCGATGGCGTTCCCACTGAATGCGAGCCCGAGAGAATGATCCAGATCGCCATCGAGGTCGGCGCCATGGGACCGCAAGTCAGCGCTGCCATGGTTGATCTCTTCAAGTCAGGACGGGTAGACATCCTGCTCGATCTGGTTGAGAAGGCACCCAGTGCCGACGCTGGCGCTCCGGTTTGGGACTTCCTCATCGGCGAGAACATCCTGGTATCGCTGCTCGACCAGCCGCGCCTCGACATCCCCTTGGTGGGTCGGGTTGTCAGGCGAGTGGGAGTTTCGGCGGCTCCCACCCTTCTCTCAGCGGCGCTTGTCTTCGAGGATGCGAAGGCGCGCGCCCAGCTCTACGAGCTGCTGCAGTCTTTCGGCGACGAAGCGGGGCCCCCGATCGCCGAGATGATTCCCGACACGATCCCAGCGGTGCAGCGGGAGCTGCTGGTACTTCTTGGACGCCTGACAGCGCTTCCGGCCGGCTTTTCTCCTCACGCCTACCTTGGCAATGCCGACCCTTTGGTGCGTCGCGAGGCGGTGAGAATGTTGCTCCGCGAACCGGCCGCGCGCGGCGAGGCCGTCATGCGTGCGCTCGAAGATGACGACGACAGAGTCGTTTTCGCCGGGCTCACGGCCGCGCAAGAGAAATGTCCGGCTCCCGGCATCGACCTGATAAAGCACCGGATCGAGCACGGCGAGCTCGATTCGCAGCTTCGCACGATGGGCATCCGAATCATCGCGCAACAGCGAACACCGGAGACGCTCGCGTGGTTTCTGGAGCTTGTGGTCACTGAAGCCCGTTGGCCTCGCAGGCCCAAGCTGCGCGCGTCCACTCCGGAGATGCTCGCCGCACTGAGCATGATCGCAACGGGATGGGCGGACGACCCCGCGGCGGATGTCGTATTGAAGCTCGCTGAGCAAAGCAAAGATGCCGAAGTCAGAGCGAAGATCGCGCGCACGCGCGCGGCCTCTAGCCCCAAGGCGAGCAAAGAATGAGTGATCCGGTTCGATTCCTCGTGTCGTTTGGGCAGGCGGTGTCCACGATGGCTCTCTACGACGATGGCCATCCCGCGCGTGAGCGCGCCGTTGACCGCTCGTATCGCTGCCTTCGCGATCTGCAGCAGCACGACCCACTGCCGCGGTTCTCGTTTCTGGGTGAGGAGACCATCTACCAGGAGACGGCGCTAAGAGATCTGGGCGATTGGGAATGGGGCACGCGCCTGGCGCAGGCAGGAGTCCAGCGGATGGAGCTGGACGAGAACGTCACGCGCGAAGCGTACGAAGAGTTCCTCGAAGAAATGATGGCTCGTATCACGCTGTCTTTCATCGATTCGGCGGAAGCGAGGCCGGCTCGTTCGTCCGGCATCAAGGTCGGCACGCTCGGGATCCGCGGCGACGCGCGCTCTCTCCAGGAGACCATCGAGGCAGAGGTCAAGGTCGCGACGATCTCGTATTCGCTCGGCGAGGAGGCGGCTTCCATCCAGTCGATGCACAGAGAAGTGCAGGGTCGGGGGAAGCTCCCGCTTGCCGAAGCCGAAACCGTCGTGCGCTCGTTGTCGATGGCGATGCACGGCGATCAGGAGATGATCCTTCCGCTGCTACAGCTGAGGGAATTCGACGAATACACGACGACGCATTCCCTCAACGTGTCGGTCCTGACGATGGCGCTGGCAGAATCGCTGGGACTGGCGCAGCAGGACGTCCGCACGTTCGGCATTGCGGGCCTGCTCCACGACCTCGGCAAGGTCAGCGTGCCCGAAGAGATCCTCAACAAGCCCGGCAAGCTGTCAGAAGAAGAGCGAGCGATCATGCAGGGGCATCCGGTTGCCGGCGCCAAGCTGATAATCGAGAGTGGACGCCGTCTCGATCTGGCGGCGGCCGTGGCCCATGAGCACCACATCATGATCAACGGGCACGGCTATCCGACGTGTCACTACCGGCGGGACTGCCACAAGGCCAGCAAGCTCGTTCACGTCTGCGACGTGTACGACGCGCTACGCACAAAGCGGCCTTACCGTGATGCGTGGGAGGCGGAGCGCGTGCTCACGTACGTCGAGGAACGCGCCGGAACGGAGTTCGAGCCGGAAGCGGCTACTGCCTTCGTGAGAATGATGCGAAAAGCCGAGCGTGGCATTCAGATTTCCCCCCTGCCGCCGGTCAACGGGTCAGCGCCGGCCGCCGGCGAAGCCACGC
>JBBQWD010000174.1:0-3526 GCA_038210945.1 Gemmatimonadales bacterium | reverse complement strand
ACCATCGGTACCGAGTGCGTGATTTCGCCACGCGCGACGCTCGAGCGCAACGTCACGCTGGGACGCGCCGTCAGGGTTGGGATCGGCACCGTCATCGGTGGCCCGCCCCAGGATCTGAAATACGCGGGCGAGGAGACGACGATTGAGATCGGCGACGGCACCGTAATCCGGGAATACGCGACGATCAATCGCGGGACGGCTCATTCGTTCAAAACGACGGTCGGCAAGAATTGCCTGCTCATGTCCTACGTCCACATCGGGCACGACTGCGAGATCGGCAACAGCGTGATCCTGTCGAACGTCGTTCAACTGGCCGGTCACGTCACGATCGAGGACAAGGCGATCATCTCCGGAATGTCGGCGGTGCACCAGTTCGCGCGCATCGGCCACCACAGCTTCATCGGCGGGATGTCCCGTGTATCGAAGGACATTCCCCCGTTTCTCAAGGCGGTCGGAAACCCCGTGAAACTGTACGGGCTGAATACGATTGGCTTGCAGCGCAGCGGGATGGATGAAGAAACGATTCGCGAGCTGAAGCGGGCGTACCGGTTGCTTTTCAGGTCCGATCTCAACGTCACCCAGGCGATCGAGCGCGCGCAGACCGAGATCGAACAGCTCCCCGAAGTCCGAGAGCTGATCAGGTTCGTCGAAGCGAGTGAGCGTGGAGTCGTGATTTGACGAACACTCCGCGCGTCGGGGTCGTCGGCGCGGGCAGCCTCGGATTTCACCACATAAGAATCCTGCGCGATCTCCCCGGAATCCGGTTCAGCGGATTCGTGGAAACCCGCCCCGAGCGCGCAACCGAGGTCGCGAAAGAGCTCGGCGTCAAGGCGCACGAGTCCCTCGATGATTTGCTTGCCGTCTCCGACGCCGTGATCGTCGTGGTGCCGACGTCGGCCCACTTTGCGGTCGCCGGCGCGGCGATCGAGCGTGGCAAGCACGTCTTCATCGAGAAGCCAATCACGACGACGCTCGATGAGGCGGACGCGCTCCTCGATCTGGCGTGCAAGAAGGGAGCAATGGTCCAAATCGGGCACATCGAGCGCTTCAATCAGGCCGTTCGTGCCGCGCTGCCTCACGTGAACAAGCCAAGGTTCATCGACAGTGAGCGACTGGCACCGTTCAGCCCGCGGGGCTCCGACGTCGCTGTAGTGCTGGATCTCATGATCCACGACATCGACCTGCTTCTCACACTTGTCGGCTCCAGCGCGAAAGAGATCTCGGCCGTCGGAGTGCCGGTGCTCACGCCGATGCTCGACATCGCAAACGCGCGAGTGACGTTCACATCGGGTGCGGTCGCCAACATTACCTCGAGCCGGATCTCACGTGAAAGAAAACGGAAGATCCGCATCTTTCAGCAGAGCGGCTACCTCTCTCTCGACCTGGCCGCGGGCACGGGCGAATTCTTCAGGCTTCGGTCTGACATCGACCCGCTTGCAGTGCGCTCCGCGCCCGCCGATATCACAGCGTTTGTGGACCGAATCAAGCTCGAAGCGCCCGCAGGTGAGCCGCTGAAGCTGGAGCTGGAAAGCTTTGTCTCGGCGCTCAAGGGTGAAGGCCCGGTCGTCGTCACCGGTGACGAGGGCAGGCTGGCGCTTGGTGTGGCACTCCAGATTGTAAAGGAGATCGAGCTGACCCTTCCATCCCTGGTCGGACGCGCACACCATCATGCGTAGGGTGCTGTTCGTTGCCGGAGAGGCTTCCGGCGACTTGCACGCAGCCGGCGTAGCAGCGGCACTGCGACGGGTACGACCCGAGCTGAGCCTCATTGCAGTAGGAGGCCCGCGATTGGCGGAGCAGGGCGTCGAGTTGATTCACCGCGACAACCAGCTCGGCGTGATGGGATTTTTGGAGGTACTGAAGCATGTGCCCCGGCATTTTGTGCTGTTGCGCACGATCAAGAACATGCTGGAGCGCCGCGAGATTGCGCTCGTGATCCTGATCGACTATCCCGGCTTCAACATGAAAGTCGCCGCAGCAGCGAAAAGGGCTGGCGTTCCCGTGCTCTATTATGTGACTCCCCAGGTGTGGGCCTGGGGTGCGGGCCGGATCCCAAAGCTCGCCGAGGTCGTGACGAAGGCTGCGGTCATCCCTCCATTCGAAGAGCCGCTGCTGCGCGGATTTGGAATCGACGCAACGTTCGTCGGACATCCAATGCTGGATCGCGCCGTGAACATGCCTACGAAAGTCGAAGCGCGGGAAGCTCTTGGGCTTGCACTGAATACGCCTGTACTCGCGCTTTTTCCGGGGAGCCGCCAGCAGGAGATCGATCGCCTCATCGATGACTTCGTCGCGACCGGCCGTGAGATGCAGCGCAGAATACCGGTGCTACAAGTGCTAGTGAGTGTTGCGTCGACAGTCGCGCTCGACTCGGACCGCTGCCCATTCCGACTCGTGCACTCCGCATCGCTCAGCGTGCTCAGAGCAGCGGACGCGGCACTGTGCAAGAGCGGCACGACAACTCTCGAAGCCGCGATTGCGGATTGTCCACTCATTGTCGCCTATCGCACGGGGCGAATCTCGTACGCGCTCGCGAAGCGACTCGTGAAGGTGCCCCGAATCGGTCTCGTGAACGTCGTCGCGGGTCGAGAAGTCGCGCGCGAGTTCATTCAGAACGACGTTGTGCCCGAGAAGATGGCTGATGCGTTGGTCGAGCTACTCGGAAGCGAGAGTCGTCGGCGACGGGAGGTGCTGAGCGGCTTGGCAGAAGTGCGCGCAAAGCTCGGTTCCCCCGGGGCGGACGAGCGGGTTGCCAGGATCGCGAGCGATCTCGTGGGGCCGGGATGAAACCCCAAGAAGGCGACTCTCTGTCATGGCGGTCGCGAGCGATGCTCCTGCTCGGGAGGGGCTTCCTCCATGCGCTCGCGCGCACCTGGCGAATTCGCGTTGTGAATGGCGGATATCTTCTCGATCTGCGCCGGGCGGGCCGGCCGTTCATCTTCGCTCTCTGGCATGGGCAGCTGCTCCCGCTGCTCTGGCACCATCGGGAGAAAGGCGTGCTCATCCTGATCAGCGAGCATCGCGACGGAGAGATGGTGGCCCGGGCGGCGGAATCGCTTGGGTATGGGCTCATTCGAGGGTCGACGACACGCGGAGCGGATCGGGCGTTGATCTCACTGGTGCGTGAGCTGAAGGCCGGGCACGAGGTAGCGATCACGCCCGACGGTCCGCGCGGGCCGGCCGAGACGTTCGCGCCCGGCGCATTGGTTGCGGCTCAGCGATCCGACTCTTTCATCCTTCCTGTTGCCGCGTCGGCCGATCGTGCGTGGCGACTCCGCAGCTGGGACCGGTTCGTGATTCCCAAACCATTTGCGCGAGTCACGATTGCCTATGCAACTCCAACGAAAGTCTCGGCAACCACCTCTCGCGCGGCGGCGGACGAAGGGCCGCGCTTCGAGAGACTCCTGAGCGAAGCAGCCGGGTTAGCCGGTGGCTGACGGACGCAGGCTCATCGAGGAGGTGTGGACGGGGAGGGGCAAGCGCGCTCGCGCCGCTCGTACTCTGCTAGCGCCGGCGGAAGCTCTCT
>JBBQWD010000173.1:0-3530 GCA_038210945.1 Gemmatimonadales bacterium | reverse complement strand
GGCGCTGAGCGGCCGCTTTCATCTGTACGAAGGACATCCACCCGCGCTCGCCGCGTTTCCAGTGCGGGTGTTCCACGCGCTGGGTGCACGCGACCTCTTCGTGTCCAATGCGGCTGGCGGAATATCGCCGAAGCTGGCGGTGGGAGATCTGATGATGATTTCGGATCATCTCAATCTCATGGGCACGAATCCGCTCGTCGGGCCGGCACAGGACGGTGAAACGCGTTTTCCCGATATGACGGACGCATACAATCCCGGACTCCGCTGGGTCCTGCGAACCACGGCTGAGAAACTCGGCATCAGTCTGCGCGAAGGTGTATACGCCGGCCTTCTTGGCCCCTCGTACGAAACGCCGAGCGAAGTGAAGATGCTGAAGCTCCTCGGCGCCGATGCGGTGGGGATGTCCACCGTGCCCGAGGTGATAGTGGCGAGGGCGCTTGGCATGCGCGTTGTCGGAGTGAGCTGCATTACCAACGCCGCAGCCGGCGTGACGGGCGCGGCGTTGAGTCACGCCGAGGTTCTGGGAACGACCAACCGGGTCAGCGCCGCGTTCGAGTCACTCGTGACAGAATTCCTCGCGCGCTCAACCGCCCCTCAGTTGGTCGCGATCCGATAACGCGGCAGTTCCAGGCGTCCTCAACTATCAGCGGCAAGATGATTGAGCGGCCCGTGCCCGGACCCGAGCGCGGGCGCGGTTGCAATCGCGTTGTGTACGTAGTCGATGGCGCGTCGCACTGCGGCGTGCAGCGACTCCCCCATGGCTAGCTGCGCCGTAATCGCCGCCGAAAGAGTGCAGCCGGTTCCGTGAGTGTTTCGGGTGGCGAGACGCTCGGTGCGGAACGCACGCACGTTCCCATCATATAGAACGTCGATGACTCGGTCGCCCGAGTCGAGGTGGCCACCCTTGATCAGCACCGCCTGGGCTCCCATCTCGCGCACGATCGTCTCAGCCGCGCGCGCCATCGCTTCCTCGTCGTCGATTTCTTCGCCAATGAGGATCGCGGCCTCGTGCAGGTTCGGAGTCAGGAGGAACGCCTGCGGGATGAGCTCGCGACGGATTACTTCGATCGCGTCTTTTTCCAACAGCACGTCGCCCGAGGTCGCAACCATCACCGGATCGAGAACGTAGCTCCGCAGCGAGTTCTCACGTATGGCTATGGCGACCACGGATGCGACAGCGCCGTTCGCCAGCATTCCCGTCTTGAACGCGGCGGGCCGAAGATCCTCCGCGACTGAATCGATCTGAGCCCGGACCAGGTCGGGCGAGACAGCTTCCCACCTGCTCACACCCTTCGTGTTTTGCGCGGTGACGGCCGTGATCACCGATGTTCCGAAGACGCCAAACCTCTGAAAGGTCTTCAGATCGGCCTGAATCCCCGCGCCTCCACCGGAATCCGACCCCGCTATTGTGAGCGCGATGCGCATTAACGAAAGATGCGCCGTGGTTTCCCACGGCGCATCACTGACTTACCAAACTCGTTGATTTACTGCGGTTGACGCGGCGGCGGAGACGGGGGCAATGACTGGAGCCTCGCCTTGAAGGTATGGAAGTTCCGCGTGTCGGTCCCGAGCCTGGCCAGCGTCGCGCGGGGAAGCTGATTGATCCGAGCCTGGATCGCCGCTACCCGGTCCTCTTCCAGCGGGTGCGTACGGAACCACGCCTCTACGCCACCCGGGCGGCTTTTCCGCTCGGCGATCAGCTTCTGGAACATCGTCACGATGCCGACCGGGCTGATGTTGGCTCGGACGACGTTGTTGAAGCCTTCCTGGTCGGCCTCGGCTTCGTCCTGGCGGCTGAAGCGCGCGAACACAGCGCCGCCGGCGATGTTGATCGCCGCGCCGGCAACCTGACTGTTGCAGACACTGGTCAGCACGCAGGCGAGCGTGACGCCGATATTGGCTCCCTGCGCCTTCTCCATTTGTTTCACCGTATGCCTGCGGACTACGTGACCAATTTCGTGGCCGAGTACGCCGGCGACCTCATCCATCTGGTCCGTGCGCTCGATCAGGCCGCGGTTGACGTAAACGAATCCGCCCGGGACGGCAAATGCGTTTACTTCCTTGCTGTCCACAATGAAGAAGTGCCAGTCCAGGTCAGCTCGGCTGGTGAGGCGGGCGATGGAATCGCCGAGAACGTTGAAGTAGCGATTCAACTCCGGATCCTGGACGATCGGTAGTTGCGCGTTGATCTCTGTCGCATATTGCTGTCCCATCTGTACTTCCTGTTGCTGCGAAATGCCGCAGCCAACGAGAGAGCAGGTGATCGCAACACCTATGAGAATTCGTTTCATTGATACTCCGAAGTTGAAATTGCAAATGACATGCAGGGCAATTCCTATTCCAACGAGCCACTAATGCGCAAGCTGTGAAACTGCTTACTCTTGCGCGCGATTTGGGGCGCAGAAAGGCCCGCGAGAAACATTCTCTTTTCGTTGCCGAAGGCGTCCGGTCGGTGGAGGAGCTCCTCCGCTCAGGCCTCAAGGTTCAAGGCGCGGTGGTCGCCTTACAACTTCTCGACGCGCCGCGCGGCCAGGCACTCCGGAAACGCCTCGAGCAATCCGGTGTCGAAGTATTGGAAGTATCGGAAAAGGATTTCCGGGGTGCCGCGGAGACGGAATCCCCACAGGGCGTGCTCGCCATCGGCGAAGTCCCCGCCCGTTCCCTTAATACACTCGAGATCGGTTCCGGGTGCCGTTTCCTGCTGCTTGATGGCGTTCAGGACCCTGGCAACGTGGGCACCATCCTGCGAACGGCGGCGGCGATGGGCGCGACGGCGACGATCGCGTTGCCGGGCACCGTCGATCTCTGGAATCCGAAAGTGATTCGAAGCTCGATGGGCGCGCAGTTCGCGCATGCGGCGTTTCACGTCGACTCCGGCGAAACATTCTCATTTCTCGAGCGAAACAAGATCGAGTTGTGGGCAGCAGATGCAGGCGGCAGCGCTCTGAATCGGGGCGACGCTCCACCCCGCCTGGCAGTGGCGCTCGGAAACGAAGGCTCCGGTCTCTCTGCCGAAATTCGAGCCGTCGCGCGAAAAACCATCTCGCTCCCCATCGCCGCGAACGTCGAGTCCCTCAACGTCGCGGTTGCAGCGGGAATCATTCTCTACGAGCTTCGGGCATGATTGAACTCCTCCCCGACATATTCGTGTTCCTCGTCGGAACGATCTTCGGATCGTTTCTCAACGTCTGCATTGGCCGCTGGCCGGAAGGCCTCTCGGTGGTGAAGCCGAGATCGAGGTGTCCGAAGTGCGGGCACGAGATCAAGGCGATCGAGAACATTCCGATCGTGAGCTGGCTGTTCTTGCGGGGACGGTGCAGCGCCTGCGGAGTGCGGATCTCCGTTCAGTACCCGATCGTGGAGCTGCTCGTCGGATTGCTCTGGCTCGCTGCCTTCGTCCAGTTCGGAATGACCTTCACCGCCTTTCGCGTCGCGGTCTTCGCGACGGTTCTGCTCGGAATCGGCATCACCGACGCGAAGCACTTTCTCATTCCCGACGGATTCACCGTCTTTGGCGTGTTCTTCGTGCT
>JBBQWD010000172.1:0-3539 GCA_038210945.1 Gemmatimonadales bacterium | reverse complement strand
ACCGCCAGCTTCGGCGATATTCCGCCAGCCGCATTGGACACGAAGAGGTCGCGTGCACCCAGCGCGTGGAACACCCGCACTGGAAACGCGGCGAGCGCGGGTGGATGTCCTTCGTACAGATGAAAGCGGCCGCTCAGCGCCACGATCTCGCGTCCGCCCAGAGACCCGACGATTACCGCGCCTTCGTGCCCCGCTACCGTAACCTCGGGAAAGCCTGGAATGTCCGCGAACGGAATGCGCACGGCGTCTCCAATCGATTTGGAGAGTGCGCCCAGTCCCGAGCCAAGGATTACTGCGACTGCCGGCTGCTGAGAGGCGGCGCGCTTGCGGATCGCTTTGGCGGCTTTGACGGCTGCTTCGGTCGAGTACTCAGTTTTCATTCGTCTGACCCAATGAGCTCCTCGATTTTGTCCGACGCTTCCTCGATCAACATGACCCGCTCTTCCCAGGGAAGAAATGCGCTCTCGAATCCGTTGAGCGCAATGCCCGCAAGCTCGTCCACGGTGAAGCCGAGGTGCTCCGCCGCGTGAACGTACTCGTCTGTGAGCGTCGTGCCGCTCATCAGCCGGTTGTCCGTGTTGAGCGTCACGTTGAGCCCGCGGTCGAAGTACTCACGCAGAGGATGCGTTTCGTAGGAATCCGCGACCCTCGTTTGCACGTTGCTGGTGAGGCAGATCTCGAGTGCGATGCGCCTGTCGTTGACGTACTGCGTCAGGTCCGAATCCTCGATCAGCCTGGTGCCGTGGCCGATGCGATTCGCCCCACAGATATGAACCGCCTGCCGCACGGATTCGACTCCGTCCCCTTCACCGGCGTGTACCGTCACGCCAAGGTTGTGCTCGCGCGCGTACTTGAAGGCGGCGACGTGGCGAGCGGCGGGATTGCCCTTCTCTGGCCCAGCCAGGTCGAACGCGACTACGCCGTCGTTCTTGAACTCGACCGCCAGCTGGGCCATCTCGAGCGAGTCCTCCGCTGAAAAGTGCCGGAGAGCGCAGATGATGAACCGTCCCGTAATCCCGAAGTCCTTCTCAGCGCGACGCAGTCCGCGCAGAGGAGCTTCAACTGCCTGCACCAGCGTGAGTCCCTGCACGACGTTCAGAATGGGGGCGTTCCTGACTTCGATGTACCGGACGCCGTCGTCAGCGGCGTCTTCCGCCAGCTCGTAAGCGATTCGTTCGAGCGCCTCCTCTGACTGCATTACGGAGACGGTCACATCGAACCGCTTCAGGTAGTCCTCCAGAGTTTGCGCGTCATCCACTCTCATGAAATCGGCCAGCTCCTCGGGAGTGTGCTTCGGCATCTGGACGCGCGCCTCGTGCGCCAGCTCGAGGAGAGTCGCGGGTCGAACCGAGCCGTCGAGATGGCAGTGCAGCTCCGCTTTGGGGAGCTGGCGGAGCTTACTGGAGAAGATCGAGAGAGGCATTACGAAGGGTTGAAGTCGGATTCGCCGGCATCGATCGGGCGAGCGCGAACGATGCGAAAGATTGCCCCGGTTTGCACGGGGGTGTCGTTGGGCGTCGCGATGCCGCGGCTGTCGGTGATGATGCGGTCACCGTTCCGCACCGCCTCGGCCTGCGCAGGATCCCATGCTTCGACCGCCTGAAGCGCTGTTGCTGAAGGGTCAACCTCTACTGCGCGCCCGTTGATATAGACGCGAACGGTCTCGCTCATTTCGGGACCGACTCGATGCGGACCTCGGTCGGCGCGGTGATCGGAGTGGGCAGCGATTTCAGGTAGTCGATCAGCGCATCGAGATCGACGATGTCGAGAGGCTTCGATGCCGTGGCGCGACCGGCTGCGTTGTAGCCTTCTCCGCCGGTGGCGAGGAAATCGTTGAGGATCACATTGTAGGTGCGGCTGTCGGACATCGGTGTCCCATCGGCCATTGTCACGGAGACGATGCGAGATCCCGCAGGCCGCGATGGATCGTATCTGATTGTGAGACCGCTGACGTGATCGTTCGGCGACTTGCTGAGCATCGCCTCGGTGAGGCCGCGGAGCTGTGCGCCCGTCATCGTCAGGGAATAGAGGGTGTTGCCGAACGGCTGAAGCTCGAACAACGATCCGTAGGTCGCGTCGCCGGCGCGCAAGTCGGTTCTGATTCCGCCATTGTTCATTATGGCGACGTCGCCCTTGCCTGCCCAGCGCTGCGCGTCGGCGATGAGATTCCCGAGCGGGTACTGGTTGCCTTGCCGCGCGAGTGCCACAGGAATTGTCGTAATGTGGCGATTGACGAGCGACGCCACGCCGGCGACCGCTCGCTGAACGATCGCGTCGATGGAAGCGAGAGGCTTGATGGTATCGGAAGCAATCTCCCACACCTCATGCCTTACTGCGCCCGTCGCGGGCTGTAGCGGCAGATCGAGCAGGTCAATTGCCCGGCCACTGGAGCGCGCCTGCACGATCGGAATTCCATTCACCACCGTGTTGACGAGAGAGTGAGTGTGGCCGCTCACGATCGCGTCCACCTTCGTCGTCAGCTTGCGGGCCAGATCGATGATCTCGCCGTTGCAGCTCGAGTCGGGGTCGCGCCCGCAAAACGCGCCGGCGTGCGCGATCACAACGATGAAATTGGCTCCGCTCTTCCGTAACGCACGGCCGATGCTGTCCACAATCGGGGCTGGATCTTCGAACCGCAGACCGACGACGTTGGCCGAGCGCGTGGTCGTCGGAGTCAATACCGTCGAGACGCCGATGATTCCAATCTTTTCTCGACCACGCGTAACGATGGTGTCATTTCTGATCCACTCCACATCACGACCGTCGGTGTAGCGGACATTGGCTCCGAAGATTCCGAACTTTGCCTGGCGCATCCGGGCGCGGAGCGAGTCGATGCCCCAATCGAATTCGTGATTGCCCAGGGCTGACGCGGCGTAGCCCATTCTATTGTAGTAGTCGACAACGGGCCGTCCGAACGAGAGGTTCGAAGCGATGGTGCCCTGAAAAAGGTCGCCGGCGTCAAGAAGCAGCGTTACACAACGTGGCCCGCATTCCTTTTGCGCTCGATCGATCGTCGCTGCAACGTATGCGGCGCCGCCCCGCTGCACCCCGTTCGCGTCCGGCCTCGGCTCCAGCGCGCCGTGAAAATCGTTCGTGGCGATGATGCGAAGGAAACGCCCGCTCTGGCAGCATTGAGGCGCCCCGCGCGCTCCCGTAGTCGGCGTCCCCAGGACTACGTCCTGGAAGTCGGGGTCGCGAGCAACGGTCGCGTTACCGCGAAGGAGCATCCAGTTGGGCCTGAAGTAGTCCCTCTGGGTGATCACGCCCCGCTGTTTGACCTCGTCGATCAAGAGTTGCCGGATCTCCTGCTGCTTGTCGTACACGACCGGAGCCCCACTCAGCATCGCGTAGCCACCACCACCGGTCTGGCGATAGTTGTTCAGTGCCATTGTGAACGAGTCGGTATCGCGCACCGGCGCGCCTTTATAATCGAGCCGAGTGACTCGCGACCCCAGTGGCTTCGACACGTTGATGACGTAGTCAACACCGGACACGATGTCGAAGTTGTAGCCAGGAATCTGCTGATCGGTCTCGAGCGG
>JBBQWD010000171.1:0-3585 GCA_038210945.1 Gemmatimonadales bacterium | reverse complement strand
GCGGGGATGCGAGGTCGATGGACGCGGTGCGCGGGTTGCGGCGCTCCGTTTCGCGAGGGTCCAACATCAATGCGCTGCCGAGCGGTGAGCCACGACCTAACTTACCCGACGCCTCGCGCGAATCGCAAGACAACTTGGAGCATGATGATGAGACGTTTTTTCTTTGCGCTTTTAATGCTGGTGTTCGCGGCGGGATCGCTCAGGGCGCAGCTCCGACGGCCGCGAGTTTACGCCACGAATGATCCGAAGGTGTGGATTTCCGGCGGAATCGGCGGCTTCAGAGCCAACATCGTCAACGACGGGATGACGTCGAGCACCTGGAATTTCGGCAACTCGACGCGTTTCCAGTACAGAGGCTCGCTCGAAGCAGGGATGGCCAACGGATCCTCGTTCGGCCTTGCCGGAAGCTGGGCGCGCGTTCCCTTCGTGTATTCTTCCTCGCCAGTGGTTCCGCCGGTTGGCGGTGGAGCGCAATGCTCGACCTGCGACGCGCATCTCGACATGATGACTCTCGTCGCGACCTTTCACAGCGGCGCGGGCCTTGGATTCCATCAGCTGGTGGAGCTCGATGGCGGAGTCGTCGCCTACAGAAATCTGAAACAGGATTCAGACGGGGCTCGGCTCGCACCCGTCGGCGGCAACATCGATCCGCTGTTCTCCTTGGGATACGGGTTCGGCTACGGGCTCAGCGATCGCACCAATCTCGATTTCCTGTCCACTTATACTTTCGCAATCCACGAGGGAAAGGGTAATTCGAACGGAGTGAGCAACACGAACAGCATGCCTTCGCTGCGCGTGTCGCTGAGAATGGGATTTGGTCGGCGTTCCGTAACGCGGTAGCTGACGGAGTGGCTGCAAAGCGATAGAATAGAGCGTCGCACCATCCGGAGATACGGTGTGAAGCGAAAACTGATTCTAATTGGTGCAATCGCCGTCGCGTCGACCTGGGTCGCGGCGGCGGCGCCGTTCCAAAGCTCGGGTCGCGCGCCGGCAATCCCAGCGCGTGTACCGGCGGTTTTCCCCGCGGCGTGGCGCTTTCCTTCCGGCGCGCACGCGACATTCGCTGTCCATGCGATGGTCGCCAGCGACGAGCCCATAGCGTCGAAGGTCGGCGCGGACATCATGAAGCAAGGTGGCAATGCCGTTGACGCCGCCGTCGCAGTGGGCTTCGCTCTCGCCGTCACCTTTCCCGAAGCCGGCAACTTGGGCGGCGGCGGATTCATGGTCATCCGCATGGCGAACGGGCGCTCCGCCGCACTCGACTATCGTGAGACCGCGCCGCTGGCGGCTACGAGAGACATGTACGTCGGACCGGACGGGAAGCTCACGGGCCAGAGCTTGATCGGCCCGCGCGCATCCGGTGTTCCCGGAGCAGTTGCCGGCATGGTCGAAGCGCACCGCAGGTTCGGCGTGTTGCCGCTCGCGAAAGTCCTGGAGCCAGCAATTCGGCTCGCCTCCGAAGGATTCATCGTTGACGCCGCGCTCTTCCGTTCGCTCTCCGACGGCAACTACCGCATCAGCGGCTTCGCCGGCAAGTCGTTGTTCATTCCCAAGGGCGCTCCTCCACCGATCGGATCCACACTCGTCCAGCCCGAGCTGGCGCGAACGATTCGACTGATCGCGCAGGGCGGCTCGGGCGCGTTCTATCAGGGCAGTATCGCCGACTCCATCGCCGCCGAGATGAAACGCGGGGGCGGGCTGATCACAAAGGAGGATTTGGCCCGCTACCGGCCGATTTGGCGCGATCCGATTCGCAGCACCTATCGGGGCTACACCTACCTCGCGATGCCACCGTCCTCTTCCGGCGGCACGACGATGAGCGAGATCCTGAACATTCTCGAGGCCTACGGGCCGGCCGCCCCATTCGGGAGCGCCCCGCGAATCCACGCCTACGCATCCGCGTCCCAACGGGCGTTCGTCGATCGCAACTCCAAACTGGGCGATCCGGCATTCGTTCAGGCTCCGGTCGCGACGCTCGTCAGCAAGGCGTACGCGCGGACACTCGCGAAAACGATTTCGCGCGACCACGCGGATCCGACTACGTCGCTGGCCTCACAGAGCGGCGAGGGCAGCCACACGACCCATTATTCCGTCGTCGATGCATCTGGAAACGCCGTCGCGACCACGACGACCTTGAACGATCTATACGGTTCCGGAGTCTTCGTCCGCGGCGCCGGCTTCTTCCTCAACGACGAGATGGACGACTTCGCGGCGAAGCCGGGTACGCCGAACATGTTCGGCTTGATCCAGGGCGAGGCCAACGCAATCGCGCCCGGCAAGCGCATGCTGAGCGCGATGTCGCCAACGATCGTACTCGATCCAAAAGGCAATCTTCTCCTCGTAACAGGCGCGCGTGGTGGCCCTCGCATCATCTCGGCGACATCGCAGATCATTCTCGACGTGATCGACCACCGAATGTCGCTGGCCGACGCGATGAGCGCGCCGCGCGTCCATCATCAAGCGCTTCCCGACTCGATCCGCGTCGAAAAAGGCGGATTTCGGGCCGAGGTGCTGGCCCGCCTCCGTGCGATGGGCCACAACGTCTATGAGGGCGGCGGGATCGCGTCCGCGGCGTCGATCATGCGCGTCAAGGGAGGCTACGAAGGAATGGATGACCCGCGCGTGCGCGGCGCCGTCGGCGCAGCCGGCTACTAGCGACGAGACCCAGAAATAAAAAGCCCGGCGTGATCTCTCACGCCGGGCTTCTTAATCACCGCTGAGGCTCCTCAGATGTTGACCTGAGTCGACGAGTTGAGCGTAGCGGTTATCCTTCCGCCAGAATTCACACAACCTTCGTAGTTCGCGGTCGCGGCAGCAGCTCCAGCTCCGGCCGCAGCGCCCACGGCGCCACCAATTACCGTTGCCTTGGTGCTCTTGCCGAGTATCTGTCCGGCAATCGCGCCGATCGCGGCGCCGCCGATCACCTTCTGAACGTCCTTGCCCTTCGGCTGGTTCTTGACCTTGGTGACCTGAGCGTAGCTTGTGGTCGCGCTCACAGGATAGGTGTGTCCACCGAAGCTCACCGAGACGACGCGGAAGCCCATCACCACGTTGTCGTTGGCGTTTTCGCTGCGCTTTAGTTCCGTCACTTCGACGTTGGCAGTAGCGCCGGCCGGGATGACTGCTCCGTTCGAGCCGACGACGGCATCGGTCACCGTTGCGCTGAAGCGCTCACCCACCTTGCTGGTGTTGGTGCAAACCTTCGAGCCTGACGCGAGGTTGAGCGTCGCACCCGCTGGAATCGTCCCGACTCTCGCCGCTGTCCCCGCATTCGTGCGGGTCACGGTGTTGCCGCTCGACGTCACTGTCGGCTTCTTCGTGGTCGTGGTTGGTGTGCGCGTGGTCGTCGTGCGAGTCGTGGTTCTTGTCGTAGTAGCTGGCGCCGGGTTCGTCGTGGTCGCGGCGGGCACGTCGGTCAGTGCCGGCTGCGCCGCTGTATCACGGTTCGCGAGCTGTATGTCCTTGTTGAGCGCCGAGTCTGCGGCAGCGGTGTTGTCTGACTTCGCGCACGCACCAGCGAAAAGCGCGAGCGAGAGCAGCAGCGACGCTTTCATCCGGGGAATATATTGAACCATTAAGCCTCCT
>JBBQWD010000170.1:0-3619 GCA_038210945.1 Gemmatimonadales bacterium | reverse complement strand
TCATCAAGTCGTCGCGATTCCCGTACGCTTCGGCCCAGAAGGCGCCGTTCACCGCGCGCGCGGCATCGATCAGCAGCGGCAGCATCTGGCGTTCCTTCACCGAGAGCTTCGATTCATCCGCTACCAGCTTGACCGTCGTGTAGCGGGCCAGCCGCTCGGCGGGAGTCGGTGAGCCAACGGTTGTAGCGCCGGAGGGTGCAGGCATCGTCGTGGTGGTCTGCATGGCGCAGGCTCCCGGAAGAGTGGTGCCGGCCAGGAGTGCGATCAGTTTGCGCGCGCGCATCGGAATGCTCCAGTAGGGTGCGGGACAGGACCAATTTACACCTTCGCCACCCGCTGCAACGCCCTCAGGATGACCGCGTCATCGTCATTCTTCTTTCGCCCGGTCGCCTTCCTTAGAGCGGATGACTTGGCGATCTTAATCACATGGAACGCAGAGAGTTCGTACGACGCGGAGCCACCCTCGCGGGGGGCGCCGCACTCCTCGGCTTCACTGCAACCGAGGCTGACGCCGGCGAGGCAACGCGAGACCAGCGTGAGATCGCGCCCGAGCTGGCCTCGCTCGAGTCGAGACCGGCCGACGCGCCGGCGCCCATCTCCGAGAGCGAACGAGCGCAGCGTCGCGAGAAGGCACAGCGACTCATGAAAGAGCGGGGCTACTCCGCAATGCTGATCGAGCCGGGCCCGAACATGATGTATTTCTCCGGGATCGAGTGGGGACGAAGCGAGCGCGTGTTCGCCTTCATTCTCCCCCAGACTGGCAATGCCATCGTAGTCGCGCCGGCTTTCGAGAAAGAGCGCGCATCTGTCCAGGTGGATGGAAGGTTCGAGATCCGCGTCTGGCAGGAGGATGAGAGTCCCGAGGCGCTCGTCGCCGGCGTCCTCAAGGAGTGGGGTGTCGCGACCGGCAAGCTCGGCGTCGACGGGAGCGCGCGCACGTTCGTGTTCAACGAGATGGCGCTCGCCGCGCCGGCGATGCAGATGGCGACCGCCGAGGCAATCACGAATGCGTGCCGGGGCATAAAGTCCGCGCACGAGATCGAGATCATGCGATACGCGAATCAGATCACGCTCGATGTGTATCGAGCCGCGTTCAAGACGCTGCGCAAGGGGATGACCCAGGCGGAGCTTGCCAGGAACGTGTCAGATGGATTCTCGAAGCTTGGGTTTCAGGGCGGCGCGCTGGTGCTGTTCGGCGAGTCATCCGCCTACCCGCACGGACTGCCGAAGCCGCGCACTCTCGAGGAAAACCAGGTGGTGCTCGTCGACGGCGGCACCTCGGTGCATGGCTACCAGTCCGACATGACCCGCACAGTCGTCTTCGGCCAGCCTGCTCCGGAAGCGCAGAATGTATTCGACATCGTGCACGCGGCGCAGCGACGGGCGCTGGCGTTCGCGGCGCCGGGCAGGAAGTGTGGAGAGGTGGATGGCGTGGCGCGGAAGGTGATTACCGATGCCGGTTACGGGCCCGACTATCGAACCTTCACGCATCGCGTCGGCCACGGGATTGGCATGGAAGGCCACGAATGGCCGTACCTGGTGCGGGGGAGTCAGATCGTGCTGCAGCCGGGAATGACGTTCAGTGACGAGCCTGGGATCTACCAGTACGGCAAGTTCGGCATTCGCCTCGAAGACATCATGGCGATCACGGAGAACGGCGCAGAGATGCTGACTCCGGCGCAGACGTCGTTATCGGCAATGCTGGTCTGACACCATGCTCAAAGGGATTCTCGTTGCATTGGCGCTGTACGCCAGCCTGCCAGCGGGCGTCGGCGCGCAGGATTCGGTCACACCACCGAGCAAGCTCCGCGTCTTTCTCGATTGCGAGGACTGCGATTTTGATTTCATGCGGACCGAGATCAGCTTCGTGGACTACGTGCGCAACCGGCAGGATGCTCAGGTCCACATTCTCGTAACCGATCAGCGGACGGGCGGCGGTGGAACGGAATACACTCTTCACTTCATCGGCCAGCGCGAGCTTGCCAATATTGCCGACACGCTCAAGTACGTGAGGCCGCCGAGTACGAGCCCGGATGATCTGAGACAGGGTATGGCGCGAACCATCAGGCTGGGTCTCGTTCGCTACTATGCGCATCTCGGTCAGGCCGACCGCTTCGATGTCACTTACACCGCGCCCAAAGGTGCCGATGGTGCGGGTGCCAGAGGGGCGGGCGAGGACCGCTGGAACCTCTGGGTGTTCAGAACATCCGCCAGCGGATTCGCGCGCGGTGAGCAGTCCAACAATTTCGTATCGCTGAATGGATCGGTAAGCGCCAGCCGAACGACCGAGATGTGGAAGTCCAGATTCAGCGTGAACGGCAACTACGGTCAGAGCCGGTTCATTCTCGGAGACGGCAGCAAATTCAACAGCTATTCGCACAGCTACGGCTTTAGCGACTTGCTGGTGAAAAGCCTCGGATCTCGCTGGTCTGCCGGCCAGCGCGCGTCGTGGACGTCATCGACCTTTTTGAATCAGAAGCGCGCAATCCGATTCGCACCAGCGGTCGAGTTCAATTTCTTCCCCTATTCACAATCGACGCGACGGATGCTCACGCTCCAGTACTCACCGGGGATCAATTTTTTCCGCTACCAGGACACCACCATCTTCGACAAGACCAGCGAGGTGCGCGGAGATCAGACGTTGACAGCGTCGCTTGATCTGAGACAGCCGTGGGGATCCATCAGCAGCTCGCTCGAAGGGGCGGCATACATCGACGACTTCAGCAAACGGCACCTGGTCTTCTTCAACAGTCTGGATCTTCGGCTGTTCAAGGGATTCTCGTTCTTTTCCTTCGGCCAGGTATCGCTCATCCGCGACCAGCTTTACCTCCCGCGCGGGACTCTGAGCGATCAGGAGCGACTGCTCCGCCGACGCCAGCTCGCGACGTCGTACACCTACTTCATCAACATTGGCCTGAGCTACAGCTTCGGCTCGATCTTCAACAACATCGTGAACCCGAGGTTCGGCGGGTCGAGCGGTGGGTTCACGATCATCAACTAGAGGGCGGACAAAAAAACGCGCTCTCTCGAGCGCGTTTTTCAATCGATCCTCTCGCCGCGCTACTGAATCGTCGTCCCCTGGGTCGCCCACACCTGCCAGCGCCCGTCGCGCTTGATGTAGACATCGGTGAAGCGCACGCGACGATCCATCGCCTTGCCTTGGGCGTCACGTCCCACCTCGTGGTTGACGCCGGTGACGACCGCGGTGTTCCCCTCGATTCGAACGTTCAGGTCGGAAAGTTCGAGAGACTGGAAGGCGGTCTTGTCGGTGCGCGCATCGGCAACCGCTTGCGCCTTGTTCATGATCCTGCCGGTGCGGCTGCTGATGTCGCTCACATCGAAGGCGTAGTTGCGCTCGAACCACGAGGCATCGTGCCTGAGCGCGGCGTCGTTCCACTCCCGCTCCATGTAGGCCAGTACAGCCTGGTCGTCGAGAGCGTGGCCGGCATTGGCGACTACCTGCCAGCGACCGCCGCGCTTCTCGAGAACGTGAACGCTGCGACTCTGGAACGTCTGATCTTTCCCGTCGACCTTTACCGTCGCGGCGGTACGATGAGTTATCGTCGCCGAATTGGGGGTGCAGGCGATCGAATAGGAGTCGAAAGCGAGCCGCGGGGCA
>JBBQWD010000169.1:0-3637 GCA_038210945.1 Gemmatimonadales bacterium | reverse complement strand
GCGGCGTCCAGCGGATTCCCAGCCAGCGCATTCGCCGCTGCGAGAGCAAAGGAGTCCATCGCGCCGCCCTGCGGCACGCCGGAAGCGCGGGCGCGCCTGCGCCCGGAATCCTGAACGGCCAGGTACGGCGGCGCGCGACTGATGGTGATCATCCGGTACGCTCGAATTGTACGACGTCGCCGGCGCGTAGAAGCGCCGCCGGCTCGCGCGCTGGGTCGAACATTACAGTTTCGGTGCGTCCGATTATGTGCCAGCCACCGGGTGTATCCAGCGGATACACGCCAGTCTGTGCCGCCGCGATCGCCACACTTCCGGCCTTTACGCGCGGCCTGGGTTCGGGACGCCGCGGAAGCTGCAACGACGGATCCAGCTCACTGAGATATGCGAATCCCGGAACGAATCCGAGCAGATCCACGGTATACGGCCGAGCGGTGTGGCGCGCGATGACTTCGCCAACGGATAGTCCGGTCGCGGCGGCAACCGCATCGAGATCCGCTCCATCGTAATGGACCTGAATCAGGTACGTGCGTGGTGAGGTCGCGTCGCCCGTATGCTGAGTTGCGCGCTCACATGCCTCGAGCAGCTGCGCTGACATCTCACCATAGGATGCGCGATGTGAATCGTAAAACACGGTGAGCGCCAGATAAGCTGGAACGACGTCCTCCACGTGAGGAATTCCCGCCGCTTCGAGTAAGCGCGCCGCAGCGTGAATTCGGGCGAGAAGCTCGGAGCTTCGCTCAGTTCCGAATACGATCGCGACCGCCGAATCGCCGAGCGGGTGTGCGCGAAGCGTCGTGGTGTTCAAGAGGCGAATGGCGCGATGGACATCCGGGATTCCTTCAGCCGGGCGTTGAGCGCGCGCAAGATCGATGCAGCGTCGGGATTGTCGCCGTGGACGCAAAGCGATTGCGCGGAGATGTGAAGCTCGGAGCCGTCATCGGCGGTAATGGTCTGTCCCTTGACCAGCATGACTGCGCGCTGGACCGCGCTCTTCACGTCGTGTATCACCGCGCCCTCTTCGTCTCGCGGAACCAGAGTTCCGCCCGGCTTGTATGCTCGATCCACGAAGGCTTCGCTCGCGAACGGGATGCCGGCGCTCTCGGCGGCGCGAACCATCTCGCTGCCGGCGAGCCCGAGCAGTGTCAGGCTTGGTTCCACTTTGCGAATCGCCGCCACGACCGCTCTCGCCGCCTCGGGATCGCGCGCGGCCCGGTTGTAGAGCGCGCCGTGTGGCTTGACGTACGAGAGTCTAGCTCGCTCCGCTCCGCACACGTCGCGCAGAGCGCGGATCTGGTACTCCACGTGACGCTCGATCTCTCTTGGAGGCAGGCCGAGCTCGCGCCTGCCGAAACCGGGGATGTCGGGATACGACGGGTGTGCGCCGATCGTGACGCCGCGAAGCTTCGCGGCTCTCACCGTGTCTCGCATGGTCGTCGTATCGCCAGCGTGGAAGCCGCACGCGACGTTAGCCGACGAGACGAGGTCGAGCAGCGCCTCGTCCTCTTCGGCTCGCGATCGACCGAAGCCTTCGCCCAGGTCGGCGTTCAGATCAATTGTGAGGGGCAACCGGCTACTTCTTGCGGCCTTTCTTCCCGCCGCTCACCGGCTTGGCTTCGACGGTCTCCCAGGCTTCCTCGTCGTCCTCGAAGCCGCCGCGCGTCACCTTCGGGAGAAGTTTTTCGCGCACGACGACGGGAGTGAGCCAGTAGGTATACCCATCATCTCCCTCGACAGGCAGCCAGGCGAACCTGGTGCGCACGCGCTCGTCGCCAATTTTGCCCCGCGGATCCCGCCGACTCTTCCACTTCACAGAGGTCTCCCCGTTCGGTCCGTTTGAATCCTAAACACGGTCTTCCAACCCTTTTACGCCGGCCATCTCGGCGCAGTTCGCGCAACAATAGAAAGTGCCGTTGCTCTCGACCCCATGGCCGATGATCTTGCAATCGCAGTGGGAGCACTTCGGTGCGAGCGCATGGATCGCGCACTCGAATGAATCGAAGGTGTGGGCCTTTCCCTTCATGGTTACGGTGAACGACTTGTCGTAATCGTTACCGCAGACTTCGCATTTCGCCATTGGTGCCCTCTTGGCAGGGACGGTAATGATCAGCGTCTACGGCGAATCTAATGCCGCCGTGACGGGGCTTACCTGAAGACTTTCCTCATCTTCGTGTCCGGATCGCGCGCGAACCGGAAGGCAAACCATGCGAGATCAGTGACCAGTTCCTCGTACGTCTGCGGATCCATCTTGTCCGCCACGACGGTCATGCGTCCCGCGATCTGAGTCTTGAGATGCTCGATCCATTCCTTCGTGAAGTCGGCCATTGGGCGGGGCTCCGGTAGCGGATGTAGAAAAGTGATCGAGGATGGCGGTGTCGCGCCAGCAGCTTACTGCTTGATCTGCACCTCAGCCGGTGTCGGAGTAGCGCTCGCCTTCTTTGTCTCGGGAAGCGTGAGCGCGCCCGCCAACATGTGCTGCTGTATCAACCAGTCATCGCTTCTTTGACGGCGCAGGACCATTGTGTACGTCGCCGTCTCCTGGGTTCCGGGCAGCTGATCGTGTTGCAGCTCGTAGATCATCGTTCCTCGCACGACCGCGAGCTCACCGCTCAAATCGTAATCGTCGATCGTGAGGACGACGCCGCGCGTATAGCGGAGGGTCGATCCAAAGGCGGAACGAATTGCAGCTCGCCCTTCAATCGTTCGCTCGGGTCCGAGCACGATCACCGCTCTGTCGCTATAGAAAGAGGCGGCCTGCTTTGGATCGGACGCATCCCAGGCTCCAGCGAGCTGGATGACCAGACTGTTTAGCCGGTTTCGAACTTCGGATCGGTACGCGTTGGCGACGGCGTTCGGCGCGGGTTGATCTCCACCGCGGCCGATCTGCGCGCTTATCAAGCGCGGAAATACCGGCGACAATGCGATAACGCCGAGGAAAAAAGAGGGCCCTAGTCTGCGCATATGTACCAAATCTACTCCAAACCAATGTCCGTAAACAAAAGGATTGACAGAAATTTTCACCCGGGTGATATTGGCGCCTGCAAGGAAGGGCGGGCTGCGAAGCAGCGCCGCCCTTTTTTGCGTCAATCACCCCGGTTCGTCTTAAAAGAACTGGACACACGGTTCATAGAGGAACAGGTTACTCCTTCCGGAGAGCTATGGACTCATCCAGAGAGTCTGACTTCGACGCGCGGTTGGCAAAGATCGAAAAGTCGATCGCTGCAATGCAGCGCTCGATCAACGCGCTGCTCGCTCAGGCCGCACCTGCCCCGGAGCACGCCGCGTCCGAGCCTCCCGTTCGCGAGCAGATACGAGACCAGCTTGCCGAGCAGGTCTTCCATGGTCGGCGAACGGACTTCGCTGAATCTCCGTCAGCAGCTCGCAGCGGCAGGAATACCGCCCAGGACGTTCTAGGCGAACAGCTCTCCGGTTGGTTTTCATCCCGAACTCCAGAATGGTGGCTGAGCCGATTCGGAATCGGCTTCGTGATACTCGCCGTTCTACTCCTGTACTCATTCGCAATCGACAAAGGATGGATCACTCCCACTGTCCGCGTTGCTGCCGGCACACTGTTGGGCGGGATCCTGTTCCTGGCGGGCAATCGCACCAAACACTCGTCAGATGCCGAGGATCCGCGTGA
>JBBQWD010000168.1:0-3710 GCA_038210945.1 Gemmatimonadales bacterium | reverse complement strand
CGCGCCGCCGCCTTCGCCGCCTTGTTCCGTGCACGTGTGCGAGCGCCCTTTCTGGCGGACGCGCTGCGGGCTGCCTTGCTCCGGCCGCGCGTTGCCGCGCCTCTCTTAGCCGCGGCTTTGTTACCACGTCTTTTCGCTGCTGCCATGTTGTCTCTCCACGATGAAGTAGCACTCTCACCAGCGCCCTGAATGGAACCGGCGAGTCCTGCATCGCGTCCTGACCGGCACGCGTGTGAAAAAAGAAAACGCTGCGACGACGAGCTTACAGCGAGTGCTCGTGACTCGTCGCGAATATAGAATGCAAGAGATGTGCGTGCAATGCTTTTTCGCGTCGAGTTCCTTGACGTAGCGATCACTTCAAAAAGCGGCTCGCAATGAGCAAGTTAGAAACTCCTCGCGTCCCAAAAAGTTTATTCGACTCTCAACGGAGTGGTCGCACGTGAAAGCGCTGGTAAAGGAATCCGCGTCGCCCGGTTTCAAGCTCAAGGATGTCGCGGAGCCGCGTATCCGTGAGGACGAAGTTCTCATTCGCGTGCGGCGCGCGGGTGTCTGTGGCACTGACGTGCACATCTACGATTGGGACGCGTGGGCGAAGGGGCGGTGCAAACCGCCGTTCGTCGTCGGCCACGAGTTCGCCGGCGATGTGATGCAGGTCGGACGCCTCGTGACCGACGTGAAGGAAGGTGACCGTGTGACCGCCGAGGGGCACATCGTCGATGGACGCTGCCTCCTTTGCAGAACCGGCAACGCCCACGTCTGCCCGTTCACGAAGATCATCGGCGTCGATCGCGATGGCTGCTTCGCCGAGTACATCTCGATGCCTGCGACGAACGTGTGGCACCTGGACGATGCGATATCGTTCGACATAGGGGGAATCCACGACCCGATGGGCAACGCGTTCCACACGGTGCTGACCGCCGAGATTCCAGGCGCGGTTGTATTGATCACCGGGTGCGGACCGATCGGAATATTCGCTGCTGGAATCTGCAGGGCGGCCGGCGCGTCCCGCATCATCGCTACCGACGTGAACGACACCCGCTTGGCGCTGGCGAGGCAAATGGGAGCGCACGACGCGGTTCACCCGGAGGAAGCCGAGAAGATCGTGAAGGCCGCGACTGGCGGCTTCGGCGCTGACGTAGTGCTCGAGATGTCGGGAGTGCCCGCCGCCATCCACCAGGCGTTCGCGCTCGTACGCGTCGGCGGCCGCGTGCAAATGCTGGGGATCCCGTCGAAGAAGGTCGACTTCGATTTGGCAACGGAAGTCATCTTCAAGGGACTCACGATCTACGGCGTAGTCGGCCGCCGCATGTACGAGACGTGGCACCAGATGACGCGCTTTCTGCGCTCCGGAGAATTCGACCCGACGCCAGTCATCACTCACCGCTTTCCTCTGGCGGAAGCCGACGCGGCCATCGCCGCGATAAAATCCGGCGAGGCCGGCAAAGTGATTTTCGAGATAGCCTGAACCCATCGAACAACCGAGAGGCCGAAGTGCCGCTGAACACGAATTTCGATTCCGAGCTCAAGGGCGCGATCGAAAAGCTGAAGCAGGATCGCGTTTACAAGCGTCTCAACTATCTCGCCTCTCCTCAGGACGCGCGCGTGACGATGGAAGGCCGCGGCGAGATCATCATCCTCTCCTCCAACAACTACCTCGGCTTGTGCAACGATCCGGACGTGGTGAGGGCGGGGATGGACGGTCTGAAGCAGCTCGGCGCTGGAACCGGTAGCGTGCGATTCATCTGTGGCACGTTCACGATCCACCGCGATCTCGAGCAGGGGATCGCCGATCTCGTCGGCACCGAGGCGTCGCTCAGCTACGTCTCGGCGTGGAATGCCAACGAGGGTCTGACTGCGACCATCGTCGAGCAGAATGACTTCGTGGTCTCGGACGCGCTGAACCACGCGTCGATCATCGACTCGGTGAGGCTCGCCAAGGCGATTACCAAGTGCACGACCGCCGTCTACCAGCATTCCGATCTTGACGATCTCAAGTCGAAGCTCGAAGGCGCGAAAAGCGCGCGCAGGCGCATCATCTGGACGGATGGCGTTTTTTCGATGGAGGGTAGCGTCTGCAAGCTGCCCGAGATCCTGGAATTGGCGAAGGACTACGATGCGATCGTGGCCGTAGATGATTCACACGGAACCGGCGTGCTCGGAGCAACGGGGCGCGGTACGGCTGAGCATTTCGGAGTTCTGGGCGAGGTCGACATCATCACGTCGACACTGGGCAAGGCACTCGGTGGCGCCGCGGGCGGGTTCGTCGCCGGGCCGGCTTCGCTGTGCGACATGCTCACCCAACGGTCGAGGCCGCAGTTGTTCTCGAACGCCCTTCCCCCCACGGTGGCGGCCAGCGCCCTCGGGGCGATCAAGCAGCTGGAGCAGCATCCGGAGCTCGTGACGAAGCTGCGCGACAACACCCGCTACTTCCGCGGCGCCATCTCCGAGGCCGGGTTCAAACCATTACCTGGGGAGACCCCGATCGTCCCGATAATCGTAGGGGAGACGGCGACGGCCATCAAAATGAGTGACATGTTGCTGGACGAAGGCGTCTTTGTGACAGGGTTCGGCTTTCCGGTCGTTCCTCAGGGGCAGGCGCGCGTGCGCTGTCAGCTCAGCGCTGCCCATTCACGCGACGATCTTGACCAGGCCATTGAGGCTTTCAAGACCGTCGGGACGAAGCTAGGCATAATCTAGAGGAAGCCTTAATGCAGAAGCTCAGAGCAGTCGCAGTGGCGCTCGCCGCCACGCTCGTCGTTACCGCCGGCGCGAACGCGCAGGAGAGGCGGAACTTCGACAACTCGTGGTTTTGGGGTTTCAAGAGCGGAATCAACACTTTCGCCGCGCCCGGCCACGGCAATACGTCGACAGTAGATCTCGGAATCGACTGGCTCATCACGCGCACTAGGGGCGGCCTCTACGTTTCGGCCAATCAGTCGGTCTTTCAACGCAGCGTCGAAGTTTTCGATCCGACAGCCAGACGCAACGAGCGCACCGTGCTGGTGAACGACCTTCGCCGCATCAGCTTCGCGGCGGTCGCGTTTCCCAAGCACTTTGGCGGCATCACTCCTTACGGCGGAATCGGCTACACCATCGCGGTGCTGGGCGATGCCCGTATCCTCGTAGACAGCGCGGATACGTTCCCCAACAACGCCTTCTTTGACAACGTCGAGAGCCGCCGCAGTCGTGGCGCGGTGTTCGGCATGGGCGGAGTTCAGATTCAGACCAAGCGCGCGGCGATATTCGCGCAGGAAACGCTGCTCCCCAGCAACTCGACCTTCATGTTCAACAGCGTTCTTTCGTTCCTCGAGTTCGGAGTCCGTTACAACTTCGGTAGCTCAATCGATCGAGAATAGCAGCTCTTGGCGCGCTCGACGATTGACGACGGCCCCTTCGGGGGCCGTCCTTTTTTTAATGCTGCGGCGTTTGGATCGCGACGCGAGCACGCATCCACAGAACTAAAGCAGGGAGTTCTCAGCTAACGACGCTGGGAGCTGGTCAGCTTTTCCGGCGGCGCGGAGACTTTTCCCCGTGACACGAATCGATTGCCTCGCATAATCCAGCGGAGCGGCCAATCGGCGCATTTCGTGATGCCGATCCGCGCGGTGACTTCAACTTTGTCGTCGGGTACCGGCTCGCCTTCGCGAATCCGCAGCGGTTTTCGCTGCAGGCTCTTTGCGCTCAGCGATCCGTCGATTCCGAGCGCAGTG
>JBBQWD010000167.1:0-3765 GCA_038210945.1 Gemmatimonadales bacterium | reverse complement strand
CTCGGCCTCAGGCTCGTCAAGCGCACGGTAAACTTCGACGATCCCACGAACTATCACTTCTACTTCGGTGACGAGCAGGGAAGCCCGGGTAGTATTCTTACCTTTTTCCCTTGGCCGGATGCTCGACGCGGAAGACAGGGCGGGGGGCAGGTCGCTGTAACGTCCTTCGCCATCCTGCCCAGCTCAGTTGGGTTCTGGATCGAGCGACTGATCAAGAAGCGCGTCGAGTTCTCGCAGCCCGTCGCGCGCTACGAAGACGAGCGCGTGATCGCGTTCAAGGACCACGAAGGCTTCATGGGTGAACTCGTTGCCCACCCCGCGGCGGACGCCCGCACCGGTTGGGAAGGAGCCGGAGTTCCCGCCGAACACGCCATTCGCGGCATTTATTCCGTTACTCTCTGGCTCGATGCCAACGAGCTGACGGGGCACCTCCTCACGAACACTCTGGGATTCAGACTCGTTCGCGAGCAGGGTAGCATTTTCCGATACGCAGCCGGTGATGGCGGACCTGGTACCATCGTCGACCTGCGTTGCGTTCCTGGAATCTGGCGCGGAGTGATGGGAGCGGGAACCGTGCACCACGTTGCCTTTCGCGCTTCCGACGAAGCGGAGCAGATGCAGGTTCGTACCGAGCTCGCATCACTCGGCTACAACGTCACTCCCCAGCTTGATCGCGATTATTTCAAGTCGATCTACTTCCGTGAGCCGGGCGGGGTGCTTTTCGAAATCGCCACCGATGGTCCCGGATTCGCAGTCGACGAATCCGTAGATCTGCTCGGGCAGTCGCTCAAGCTCCCAGACTGGCTCGAGCCTCGAAGATTCGAGATCGAAGCGCTCCTTCCCAACATCCACACCCCTCTCGAGCTACATGGTCCCAATGCATGATTGAAGACCTCGGCTTCGTTCACCGTTTCGTATCCGCGGGAGATTCGGCGTCGGGAGAAACGCTGATTGTTCTCCACGGTACGGGAGGAAACGAAAACGATCTCGTCGGAATCGGCCAGACTGTTGCCCCGGGTGCCGCAATCCTGAGTCCCCGCGGCAACGTCCTCGAGAACGGAGCGCCCCGCTTCTTCAAACGCCTGGCCGAGGGTGTGTTCGATCCGAAGGAAGTGCGTTCACGTGCGGAGGAGCTGACTCGCTTCATTCGCACCGCCATCGCCAAATACGAGCTGGATGCAAGCCGGATCTACGTGCTCGGCTACTCGAACGGGGCGAACATTGCATCGACGGTGATGTTCATCGAGCCGCGACTGCTGAAGGGGGCGGTGCTCTTTCGCCCCATGCTCGTCTACGAGCCCGAGGAGCGAGGCGATCTGAGCGGCACCAGTGTTTTCATTTCCGCGGGTCGCATGGATCCTATCGTACCCGTCAAAAGTGTCGAGCGACTGGCCGAGCTATTTGAGTCATCACACGCGGAAGTGGCTCTCAAATGGCAGCAAACGGGCCACAATCTGGTGCCGAGCGAAGTGCGCGAAGCAGCGGACTGGCTCGCCCTGCAACGCACCCGGGTATGAGCTAGTTTCCAGACTGGAATACGATTCAGTGTCACACCGCACATACATCATTAACTGCCGCACATAGCTCTCCAAATGTCCGAGCCAACCGATACTGCTTCCGCTCCGCGGTCAGCCCCTCCTTCATCGCCATCCACAACAGGTCAGTCCCTCGATGATCTGTGCATCAACGCGATCAGAGTTCTCTCCATGGATGCCGTTCAGAAGGCGGACTCAGGCCATCCAGGCACACCAATGGCGCTCGCTCCTCTCGCCTTTGTGCTGTGGACGAAGCATCTCCGCTACAATCCCGCTGATCCAGGCTGGCTCAATCGGGATCGCTTCGTGCTTTCGGCCGGGCATGCATCGATGTTGTTGTACAGCGTTCTCTATCTGACGGGCTACGAGCTCACCCTCGATGACATAAAGCAGTTCCGGCAATGGGAGAGCAAGACGCCGGGGCATCCGGAACTCGGCTACACGCCCGGCGTCGAGACGACGACAGGTCCGCTGGGTCAGGGCATTGGCAACGCTGTCGGGATGGCAGTCGGCGAGGCGCACCTCGGCGCTGTCTTCAATCGCGACCAGAAGATCATCGACCACAACGTGTACTTCATTGCCAGCGATGGCGACATGATGGAGGGTGTGTCGCACGAGGCGGCTTCATTCGCCGGCCACCTCAAGCTCGGCAAGCTTATCGGCTTCTACGACGATAACCACATCACGATCGAGGGCGACACCGCTCTCACATTCAGCGATGACACCGCGACCCGTTTTGCGTCCTACGGATGGCACGTCCAGTACGTCGTGGATGTGAACGATCTTGCCGCGCTCAACCGCGCCATCGATGCGGCAAAGGTGGAGACCTCGAAGCCATCCTTGATCGTCGTTCGATCACACATCGGCTACGGGAGCCCGAACAAACACGACACCGCCGAAGCACACGGTTCCGCTCTGGGCCCGGAAGAAATCACTCTTACGAAAAAGGCGCTGGGCTACCCGTCGCAGGAGCCGTTTTACGTCGCCCCCGAAGCTCTCCGCTACTGGCGTGACGCTGCAAAAGCGCGGGCAAAGTTCGAAGACGAGTGGAAGAAGACATACGGCGCTTACAAGGCCGGGAACGCCGCTCTCGAGAAGGAGCTGCAGCGACGCTTTCGCGGTGATCTACCGGACCGTTGGGAAGAAACTCTCCCGGTCTTCACGGCCAAGGATGGAAACGTCGCCAGCCGCGCGGCTTCGGGCATCGTCATCAACGCAATCGCGAAGACGATTCCGGAACTGCTGGGCGGCTCGGCCGACCTCGCCAGCTCGACGAACACGATCATCAAGGGCGAACCGAGTTTCTCCGCCGAGAATTATGCCGGGCGCAATTTCCATTTCGGGATTCGAGAGCACGGCATGGGGTCGATCATGAACGGCATGTCGCTGGCGGGTGGCATGATCCCCTACGGCGCGACGTTCCTGATCTTCTCGGATTACATGCGGCCACCTGTCAGGCTTGGCTGCATCATGGAGCGCCACGTCATCTACATTTATACCCACGACTCCATTGGTCTCGGCGAGGACGGCCCAACGCACCAGCCCGTTGAGCAGCTGAGTACGTTGCGCGCCATTCCGGACATGACGTTGATCAGACCGGCCGATGCTTCGGAGACGGCGGAGGCCTGGCGCGCGGCGCTCAAGCACAAGACGGGACCAGTTGCGATTGTGCTTACGCGCCAGAAGCTGTCGTTCATCGACAGGACGAAGTACGCACCGGCGGCGGGACTGGCGCGCGGAGCCTACGTACTGGCCGATGCGCCTGGCGGAACGCCCGAAGTGGTTCTGATGTCCAGTGGTTCCGAGGTCGCTCTCGTGCTCGACGCGCAAAAGAAACTCGAAGCGGATGGCATTCGCGCGCGCGCGGTGAGCATGCCGAGCCACGAGCTATTTGCTCGCCAGGACGAGACTTATCGCAACACAGTGTTGCCCAGGGGCGTGAAGCGGATCGCGATGGAAGCCGCGCATCCGATGTCCTGGTATCGCTGGGTCGGAGACGACGGCGTAATCCTCGGCATCGAGCGATTCGGAGCATCCGCCCCAGCAGCGACCATCTATACCCACCTGGGGATCACCGTGGACCGCATGGTCGAGACCGCGAAGAAACTCGTGGGCAAGAACTAGGTGAACGGCAACGAGCCTAACCTTCGCGACATCAGCGTTACGCTCAACCCCGACACTCCAGAATGGCCGGGTGATACTCCATTCACCTGCGGGTGGGCATCGCTGA
>JBBQWD010000166.1:0-3792 GCA_038210945.1 Gemmatimonadales bacterium | reverse complement strand
GTCCTCGGATCCCGAACCAGCTCGGAAATCGGCTGCCGCCGACTCAGAATCTTGGCCTCTTCCCATGCGCCGCGACTGAGGTAACAGGCTGTCGGAGCAGAGATTAGCGCCAAGACCGCGAGCGCAACCGCTATCGCGAGGATACCGCGTCGCATATTCTTATCATGTGTCCTTTGTCCACCTCCACTGCCATTCCGAATACTCCCTTCTCGACGGCGCAAACCGCATCGATGATCTCATCACGAAGGCGCAGGAATTCGAGCAGCCAGCCCTCGCCATAACTGATCACGGTAACCTGCACGGGGCTTGGGAGTTCCAGGAAAAAGCGAAGAAGGCGGGCCTCAAGCCGATCATCGGCATGGAAGCCTATGTCGCGCCCGGCGATAGACGAGCCCGCGACCGCGTGGGCGGAGACCGGGGAAAACCCTATTACCACCTCGTCCTCCTCGCCCAGAACACGATCGGATACAGGAATCTAGTCAAGCTTTCTTCACTCGCCTACACGGAAGGCTTCTACGCCAAGCCCCGCGTCGATCGCGAGCTCCTCGCCAAATACAACGAAGGCATCGTCGTCTCCTCCGCCTGCATGGCCGGAGAGATCGCGCACCACCTCCTCTCCGACGAGTACGATCAGGCGCGCGCCGCTGCGTCGTGGTACGCCGATGTCTTCCGCGACCGCTACTACCTCGAGGTCCAGGCTCACGACTCCGAGAACCAGGACACGCTCAACCGGCGCGTTTTCCAGCTCGGGGAAGAGCTGAACCTGCCGGTGCTCGCGACCAACGACGCCCACTTCCTCACCCGCGACGATCACAACGCGCACGACATTCTCCTCTGCATCGGACTCGGCAAGGATTTCTCCGACACCAATCGGATGCACTACGACGAGGGTCTCTACTTCAAGAGTGCGCCCGAGATGGCCGGCGCGTTCCCGGGACGGAAAGACGTCCTCGAGAACACTCTGCGCATAGCGGACGAGACTGACATCACTTTCTCGAAGCAGTACAAGGTCCCGTCCTTCCCGCTTCCCTCGGGAGTCGAGACCGAGAACGAGCTCCTGGTACGCCTCTCCGAAGAGGGAGCCGTTGTTCGTTACGGCGCTCCGCTTCCCGTCGAAGTGCGAGAGAGACTTGACTACGAGCTGGGCGTCATCACCAGCACCGGCTACGCCGGATATTTCCTCATCGTCGCGGATTTCATCAAGGCCGCGCGCGAGATGGGAATTCCCGTCGGTCCTGGGCGCGGCTCCGCTGCCGGATCGCTCGTCGCCTACTCGCTCCGCATCACCGATGTCTGCCCGCTCAAGTTCGACCTGCTGTTCGAGCGCTTCCTGAATCCAGAGCGCGTGTCGATGCCGGACATCGACGTGGACTTCTGCTTCGAGCGCCGCGGTGAAGTGATCGAGTACGTCCGACAAAAGTACGGACGCGATTCAGTGGGACAGATCATCACGTTCGGAACGTTGAAATCCCGCGCGGCCATCAAGGACGTGGGTCGAACTCTCGGCTTTAGTCCATCCGAGACCGACTACCTCGCCAAGCTGATCCCCAACCACCCGAACTTCTCTCTGACGGTCAAGGAAGCGATCAAGCGCATTCCCGAGGTCAAGGAGCTCTACACCGCCCGGAAGGACGACGCGCGCGAGGTTCGGGAGCGGAAGGACCGCTACCGCCAGCTCCTCGACTTCGCAATGAAGCTCGAAGGACTCTCACGCCACGCGGGCGTCCACGCCGCCGGCGTAGTCATCGCTCCCGGTCCGCTCGACGAATACGTCCCGGTCTGCACCCAGGCCTCGAAGGGAGCGGGCAGCGAGCGCGAGGAATCCATAGTCGTCACGCAATACGACATGAACGCCCTCGAGAAGGCGGGCATGCTCAAGATGGATTTTCTCGGCCTCACGACTCTTACCGTCATCGCCGATGCGATTCACGGCATTCGCGAGCGCACCGGCTCGGCTCCGGATCTCGACTCGCTTCCCCTCGATGACGTCGAGACCTACCGCATGCTTCGCGCTGGGAAGACCGCGGGCGTGTTCCAGTTCGAGTCCGCGCTCGCCACCGACATGCTCAAGAGCATCCGCGCCGACCGCTTCGACGATCTCGTGGCGTCGAACGCGCTGATGCGTCCGGGTCCGCTCGACGCGGGCATGCACAAGGTGTACATGCGACGGAAGCGCGGCGAGGAGCCGGTGTCCTACGTTCTCCCCGAGCTCAAGCCCATTCTCGAGGCGACCTACGGCGTCATCACCTACCAGGAGCAGGTGATGCGCATCGCCCAGCTGCTGGCGGGCATCTCGCTCGCCGAAGCAGACGTGCTGCGCAAAGCGGTCGGGAAGAAAGACGCCGAGCTGATTCGCGCGGAGCTGGGCAAGTTCATCGAGAAGTCTGTCGCTCGCGGCTACGACCCGGTCATCATTCAGGAAATCGCCAGCCAGATCGAGACCTTCGGCCGGTACGGATTCAACAAATCCCACTCGGTCGCCTACTCGATCATTTCGTATCACACCGCCTGGCTCAAGACGCACTTCCCCGCCGACTTCATGGCGGCGCTGCTGTCATCGCAGATCGGCGACACGGACAACGTCGTCAAGTACATCAACGAGGCGCGGCAGCTTCACGTTCCCGGCGCAAAGGAGCCGGGCCTCGAGATCCTGCCCCCGGATGTCAACGAATCCGGCTACAAGTTCACCGTGATCGGGGAGACCAAGATCCGGTTCGGCCTTGGCGGTATTCGCAACGTCGGACGAACGGCCATCGACTCGATCATCACCGCGCGGAAGAAAGACGGACCCTTCCAGTCGTTGTCCGATCTCTGCGAGAGAATCGATCTTCGCGTCTCCAACAAGCGCGTACTCGAGGCGCTCGTTCACGCCGGCGCCATGGACTCGCTTGGCGGCAACCGCGCGCAGCTCGCGGCCGCGCTCGATACCGCGATCCGCGTAGCTTCCCTCAGGCCGGGCGACAGCGCAGCGGGCCAGGTGTCGTTGTTTGGCGCTCCCGCCGGCGAGACGCACAAAGCGCAGACGTCGCACGTTCTGCCCAACCTGCAGCCGTGGAGCGAATCCGAACGGCTGGCGACGGAGAAGGAGATACTCGGGTTTTACATCTCCGGCCATCCGCTGGAGAAATTCCGCACCGAAGCGGAGATCTTCGCCAAGCATTTTGTCAGCGACCTGGGCAAGTGGCGCTCCGAGCCGATGACACTCGCCGTCGTCGTCACGAACATCAAGAGGCAGTTGAGCAAGAAGTCCGGCTCCGAGTTCGCGCGACTCACGATCGAGGATTTCTCGGGCTCCGCCGAAGTTCTCATCTTCCCGGAGAAGTGGGCGACGCTCAACGATCAGATCCGCCCCGATGTGCCCATGCTTCTCAAGGGTGCGTACTCGCGTCGCGACGAGGCAGGCGACAACCCCGCTTTCATCGTGGAGTCGGCAACGAAGCTGGCGGAGATGCGTACTAATGGACAGGTGACCGTTGCGATCGACCTGGCGAAGGGCACATACTCGGGTGACGTGATGTCGGATGTGCGCGCAATTGCCGAAACGTATCCGGGCTCGGCGCCGCTCGAGCTCCGTTGGAGTGACGGGACAGGAGTGCACGCGCGACTGCGCTCGCGGTCGCTGACATTGGCGGCGGATGGTGCGGCACTGAGCGCTTTGCGTAATATTCTGGGCGAGTCGTCCGTGTCACTTCAACGGGGGAGCTGACCGGTGGCATCAGCGACACAGCTTGAGTTCGAGAAGCCGATCGCCGAGCTGGAACGACAGATCGACGAGATCAAGAAGACGGCGGG
>JBBQWD010000165.1:0-3819 GCA_038210945.1 Gemmatimonadales bacterium | reverse complement strand
ACCGTCGTGGTGATCGTGAATGGCGAGAGCTTCTGATTTCCCCGCAGGGCCTCGAGTGTGGGCTGGTCGCAGACGCCGTAGTTGATGCAGAAGTACACGTCGCCCGCGTCGACCTTGCTTATCTCGAAGCGATAGTTGGCGCTGGCCGGCGATCGCTGGGCGATCTCTCGCGTGAACGTGGCGCTCGTCCCGTAGCCGCGATCGACGTAGATGCCCGGTGCGCTGCGCCGGTGCGTGAAGAAGCTCAGACCAAGCTCGTTGTGCGGGGAGAGGAACCACGGCTGCCGGAGATCGATGCTCGCGTTGTAGGTCGGAACGAAGTATCTCGCGAGGCTGCTCGTCTGGGGTACGGAAGCGTTGCGGAAGATGCCGCGTCCGTTGAGAGAGCTCGCGAGAAGATTTCCAATAGACGCCTGAAAATCGAGTCGCCTCGCGCTGCCCATGAAGTTGTAGTGAGTGAAGCGCCCTTCGAACTGGACGAAATCGATCGTGTTGAATCCAGCGGCCAGACGCGCCTCCCGGGACGGCGATTCCTGCACCGTGACCACGATGACTTTCGCCGAGTCGGGTGTCGCGATGTCGATCGGCGGCCGCGGCTCGATGCCGGCTCGCCGGAAGAGATTCGACTCGTAGAGCGCGCGCTGGCTGCGGAGCATCTCCGAGCGGCGGAACAATTCGCCGACGTGGAAGGTCAGCGATTTCCTGATCGTGCGCTCGCTCACGCCTTCGTTGCCGGTGACCACGATGTCTTCCACGGTGGTCAGATATTTCGGATTCAGAGTGAGCGTGACCACGGCTTGTCGCGCGGTGGTATCGATGACGACGGACGTGTCTACTTCGGCGTCGGCGTATCCCTTGTCGAACAGGCTTTGCTGCAGGAAGACTCGCGACGAATCGAGTCTGATCAGGTTCAGCGGGCCATTATTGCCCAAGACTACGCGGCGGTCGATCTCCCTTTTCGAGAGGATCGGCGTTGCCTGGCGGACGATGACGTTGGAAACTGTGGTCGGCGGCCCCTCCTTGATGAGGAACGTGACGCCGACCTGATTGTGTCCGCGCGCAACGACCGCGGTATCGACTTCAGTCTCGCGGTATCCGCGCTTCCAGTAGTAGATGCGAATGCGAAGAACGTCGCGCTCGAGCTCTTTGTGGTCGAGGTACTTCCGGGTATAGAAGGACTTCGACTTGCTGATCCAGCAGAACGGCTTGAGGATGAAGCTGTTGCAGTACGAAGCCGTGGTGTAGATGTTCGTCGCGAGCTCGTCCTTTCTCACGACCTTCACGCCCTTGATAGTGAGGTTCACGACCTCAGGGTTTTTTGCCGCTGCCGGTGACCCTGCTGCCGGTGGCGTATTCTGCCCCGCGAGTGTCGCGGGAACGAAGAATAGGGCGCCGGCGAAGAGAGGAATGAAGCGCGTCAGCGCCGAGCGAGACTGTCTATAGGCCTTCGAGCAGCGCGTCGTTGCTTGGCGTCGCAGCGATGCGCTTGATGAGCCACTCCATCGCCGAGCTGGATGGCATCTGTTGAAGACCGCGTCTGAGTGTATAGACATGCTCTAGCTGGTCAGGGCGGAAGAGCTTGTCTTCACGACGCGTGCCGCTCGTAGCGACATCGATTGCGGGGAAGATCCGCTTCTCGGAGAGGGAGCGATCGAGCTTGATCTCGCAATTGCCAGTACCCTTGAATTCCTCGAAGATGACGTCGTCCATCCGCGATCCCGTTTCGACGAGGGCGGTGGCAATTATAGTCAGCGACCCGCCGCCGTGTTCCGGAGCGACCGATCGCGCGGAGCCGAAGAATGCCTTCGGTTTCGCCATTGCGGAAGAATCGAGTCCACCGGATAGCGTGCGGCCGGTGCCGCGCTCCACGGTGTTGTAGGCGCGGGCCATACGAGTGATCGAATCCAGTACGATGACGACATCCTTGCCCAGCTCCACGAGTCGGCGTGCCCGCTCGAGAACCATCTCGGTTACGTCCGTATGGCGTACCGCGGGCATATCGAAGCTGGAGGCAACAACCTCGCCATAGCCCCAGGTAATCATTTCGCTGACTTCCTCGGGGCGCTCGTCTACGAGCAGAACGAGGAGGGCGGCCTGCGGGTGGTTGATCGCTACGCCTTCGACGATCGCCTGGAGAAGCATCGTCTTGCCGGCGCGGGCCGGAGCGACGATTAGCGCGCGCTGGCCATAGCCGATTGGCGCGATGAGATCGATGGCACGGCGGGTGAGCTCGGGTCCGACCTTGGCGGGACGGCCGGTCTCGAGCTTGAGTTTCCGCTCCGGATAGGAGGCAGTGAGCGATCCGAAATCCGGCCGCCTTGCCGCCTCGTCGGGACTGGCTCCGTTGATCTGCTGAACGTCGACGACCACGATGCGATTGCGGTGATCATGTCCGGTCGTGGCGAGGATCTGGTCGCCCCGGCGCAACATGTACTGTCGCATGATGTTCGTCGGCATGTACGCATCGCCCGGCTCGGCCAGGTAGCTGTTGGCGGCGCGGCGAATGAAGCCGCCCTCGCGCTGCGGGTCGAACCAGCCCGTGGTTTCGCCATCGGGCACTACCGGAGCGACTGGTGCGCGAGACTGCTGTTCTGCGGCGACTCCTCCTTCCCGTCCCCCACCGCCGCCTCCGCCGCCGCCGCGTGGTCCGCCTTGCGGGCGTTGTCTGCCGCGTCCACGCTGGTTGCGGGAGCGACGTCCGTTGTGCCGGTCGCGGTCACCGGGGTGTCGCTGCTGGTTTCCGTTTCGGGGCTGGCCGCCGCCACCCGAAGTCTGTGGGTTGTATTGAGCTTGCGGCGCGTTGCCGGCATCGCTCGATCCGTTCGGTGGAGCAGGCGGATCAGACGGATTGGAATTGGATTCAGCGTCCGGGCCGGGCGATGGCGCCGGCGCGGGAGATGGAATGGCAGGTGATGACATGTCGTCGCGCGCGTCGGGTATCTGCGCTGCGTCTGGTGGTGGTCTCAAGGGATCTATTGGCTCCAGATACGGATCTGCATCACCGTATGATTCGGGAGTGTTGGGTTGATTGCCGGACGGACGGGACCTCCGGCCGCGACGAAAAGGACGTCGGCGTTCGCTCATGCAGTTGTGGTGTGGCGGTGTGGCTGAGAAGAAAAGTGCTACTCGAATGGCTCACGGGGACCGCGGGGCAAACTCACGCGAATTCCGGAACCCGATTCTATTTGGAAGTGGCGCGCCAACAGGGCTGCGCTCGTACAAGTATGGTACTATCGGCCGGCACAAATGTCCAGCAACAAGTGAATGGTAGGGTCCGGTACATGGAATGTCCAGCACTTAGTTTCGCGGCGTCGAGAACTAGGCGCTGCCTATATTCGTACAATGCGGAAGCTGGGAGGTGCCAGGTTGCAGGTATTGAGCTGGGAGCCTTTCATGTGGATTCTAGAAAAGAAAATAGATGACTAAGCCGCAAATTTCCGATACGAGCGAAGGGCTCACCGATCCGTTGCCCGAACTCGAGCGCGCGGTGGCTGAGCGTCCGGACGACGCGAAGGCGCTCGTTGCGCTCGCCAATCACTATTGGTTGATCGGCGCCGGTCCGGAAGCGGTGGGTGATCTCGCATCGCGCGCGATCGCATCCGACGCTGACAACAGAGCGGCCTGGCATCTGTGGGCGCTAGCCGAGTCGAATCCGCGCGAACGAATATCGCGGTGGCAGCAGGTGTCCGCCCGCTTTCCGCTCGACGAACTGGCGAAGGCGAACCTCGCCGACAACGCCGCGAGCCTGGCGGGCGCCGAGCACGACTATCAGGCGGTGGACCTGGCGATCGAGACGTACGAGGATCTTCTCGCGACGGC
>JBBQWD010000164.1:0-3890 GCA_038210945.1 Gemmatimonadales bacterium | reverse complement strand
ATCAATGTCATCGACGCCGGCGGCCGCTACCCTCTCGTCAACGCCGACGTGACAGACCTCGCCACGGGGCAGCATCGCTTCACCAACGAGCTCGGTCAGGCCCGACTACTCTGGGCGAGCGATGGGCAGCTGCGGCTTCGGATCCGTGAAGTCGGCTACAAGCCGGTGACCCGAACACTCAAGCGCGACGCGGCGTCGGCCGAAGCCACGACCTTCGCCCTGAGCAAGGTCGCCTACGTGATCTCTCCCGTGAAGGCCACAAGTCACTGCGTCACCACCGACGATTCCGCCTCCCTCGCGCTCTCGGTCTCGGTGCTCGACCAGCTCAAGCAGGGAGCGGAGAAGTACAACGAGTTCCGCCGGCTCTACCCGTTCACGGCGAGCGTCGAGCGCCGGACCGCGTTGGTCCCCGAGAAAGGTCCCGTCAAGCGGATCCTTCGCGAGAAGGAAGAATTCAAGTCAGAAAACTGGGAGGAGCCCTACAGACCCGGCGACATCGTCGAGTACAGCAGGGATGGCTTCAAGGCGCCCATACTGTTTCTGTCCACACTCGGCGACTCAGTCTTCTGGGAGAATCACTGCTTCATTGCGCGCGGGATCGAGACCTTTCGCGATCAGCGCGCGGTTCGCCTCGAGTTCTCTCCAATCCCCAGCCTGCGCGGTCCGGACTGGACTGGTTCCGCAATGCTCGACTCGGCCACAAGCCAGCTCGTTCGGGTCGAATTCCGTCTCGCAAACCTCGACCCGGATAAGGGACTGCGCCGGCTCGAGGGCTACCAGACGTTCAGGTCGCCATCACCCTTCGTGATGATTCCCGACACCGTCGCGGCAATCTGGTGGACGCGGGAGAAGTGGATCGACGATCGCAACCCGGACCGGCCGGACGTCGCTCAGAGTCTCCGCATTGATTCACTGCTGTATCGCAAAGCGAAGCCGCCCGCGAATCAGATCATCATCAGGTAGCAGCCGACGGAGCTATTTCGTCCTGATGTCGATCACGCCGGCGCCGTACTGCATGCCATAGGTCGTCACCGCGTCCGTACCGCGAATAAAATGGATCGAGCTGATCTGGGACGCCGCGATGTTCCGCAGCGAGCTGAGATCTCCATACGATTGCCCGTCGAGAAAAACCGTGGCGTAATCGCTGCCCTGTCCATACACGGTAGTCCGGCCGCGTGACTTCAGGAAATTCGGGCGCAGCCTGCTGACCACGTCGTAAGCGTTGGTCTGAGCCGAGGCTGCTATCTGGTCGCCGGTGATGATATTCGGGTTGTTGGCATCGACGGTTGTGCCGCCAGCTCCCGCGCTCGCGCACGCCATCACCGCAGCGGCGCCCAGGACAAAAAAGGGCCTCACTTCACCCTGCTCCTGACCTCGATTGCCCCCCCGACTCCGGCTCTCAATCCGAATTTTCCACCAGCCTCGGTAATGTCGTAGTAACGAATATCCTCTACCTGATACGCCGGGATGTTGCGAAGCGAGCTGGGGTCGCCGTATAGCTGTCCATCGATCCATACAGTCGCGTATGGACTCACTGAGTTGTCGGATGACATAGCTCCATGCGATGCCAGCCAATTCGGACGGAGACGCGCTATCGCGTCGTACGCAGTATTGGCGTCGGCGTGGTTGATGGCGATCTCCGCGGCTGTGAGGACCTTGGGATTCCCCCTCACCGGCGGAGTCCCGGTGGTGTTGGGAGCGGTGGCGCAGCCCAGAATGGCCGCGACCGCAACTAGATGAAAAGTCCTGACCGACATTAGCGTCCTCCCAGTTTTGCGAGAGCTGCTCGTATCAACTCTGCTGCCGATTTGCCGCCGCCGCCAGAGTCAAGTGCGGCACGAACTCCCCGATCAGCGTCGGCGCTCGAGTAGCCGAGGGACACCAAGGCGCGCAAAGCGTCGTCCGCCGCCGCGCTCGCCGGCGCCGCAGATGTTCCCGTAGCCTCGCCGAGTCCGTCGAGCTTGTCGCCGAGGTCGAGTATGAGACGCTCGGCCTTCTTCCGCCCGACACGCGGCACGCTCTGTAGCGTCGGGATGTCCTTCTCTCTGATCGCCCGAATCAACCGAGTTGCCGAAAGCGCGGACAATAGACCGATCGCGAGCGAGGGACCCACACCGTTCGCGGTAAGCAGCTTCTCGAACAGCCGCTTCTCGAACACGCTCACGAATCCGAATAGCTGCCAGGAATCTTCCTTCACCACCAGCGACGTGTGCAGCTTCACGTCCTCGCCGATGCGCGGCAAAGTCTCGTACACGCTGAGTGGAATCGTCAGCTCGTAGGCGACTCCGCCACTCGTCATCACCTCGAGCGAGTCGAGATCCTTAGCGAAGAGCTTCCCCTGAACAAGTGCAATCAACGCTTCAACCTGTTGGAATGATGTAGTCGCGCCGCCGTATCGCTTCGAGCTTCGGTAAATCAGGCGCGAGCGCGAACGCCAGCGCGGCGGCAACGCCATCGGCCGCATCGGTCGGCTGCGGCGCCGACTTGAGTCTCAGCAACCGCGTCACCATGAACTGAACCTGGAGCTTCGTCGCCGCTCCGGTTCCGGCGACGGCTTTCTTGATCTCCGACGGCGGATACTCGTGGATTTCAATCCCCGCGTGCGCCGCCGCGAGCAGAATCACTCCTCGCGCGTGCCCGAGCACGACGGTCGTGCGCACGTTGCGGGCGTAGAAGATGTCTTCGATCGAAAGGACCGTCGGCTGGTGACGGCGAATCAGCTCCGCCACTCCTTCGTGGATCTCGGCCAGCCGCTGCGGCAGCGCGTCACGCGGCTTCGTGCGGATCACGCCGCACTCGACCAGAGTGAGCGGATTGCGGCCTTCCTTGCGAACTATCCCGTAGCCCGTGACCGCGGTGCCGGGATCGATCCCGAGCACGACTACGGCCGCGGACTCACGCACCGGACATCTGCTCTACGTCCATGTCGAAGTTCGCGAATACCTTCTGCACGTCGTCCAGCTCCTCGAGCTCCTCGAGAAGCTTCACCAGCGACTCCGCGTTTTTCCCTTCGACGCGCACCGTCGATTTCGGAATGAAGGCGACCTCCGACTCGACGATCTCGATCCCGGCTTTCTTGATTGCATCTTCCACTGCGTGAAGGCCATGCGGATCCGTAGTCACGACGTACTGGTCGCCGTCCGCCTTGAAGTCTTCCGCGCCGCTATCGAGCGCCTTCTCGAGCACGCTGTCTTCCTCGTACTTCGAGCCGTCGATGTAGATCTGGCCCTTTCGGTCGAACAGGTAAGACACCGAGTGTGGCGGTCCAAGGTTGCCGCCGAGCCGAGTGAGCTTGTGCCGGATCTCGGCGACAGTGCGGGTGGGATTGTCGCTCAGCGCGGAGATCAGAATCGCGACCCCTCCGGGGCCGTATCCTTCGTACGTCACCTCGGTGTAGTGGACTCCTTCGAGCTCGCCCGTCCCCTTCTTGATCGCGCGCTCGATGTTCTCTTTGGGCATCGAGCTGGCCTTCGCCGAATCGATCGCCGTTCTAAGTCGCGGGTTGTGAGCAGGGTCGCCGCCGGCCAGCTTCGCGGCCATCGTGATCTCACGAATGATCTTCGTGAACTGCGCACCGCGCTTGGCGTCGGTGGCAGCTTTGTAATGCTTGATTTGCTTCCACTTATTATGGCCGGCCATGATCTCAGCTCGGTGGAGATTGGGTCACTGTCGTGTGTCGCACGTGTCCCGCGGTCTGCGGCGCGGATAGCTCCGCCAAGAGGGCGTTCAGCTCCGCGCGTGCTGCCTCATCTAACTGCGCGGAAGCGGCTTTCACAAGGTCCACAAACGCGATCGCGCAGCGCGCCCGGTCGAGTCCGCTCAGCGCCCCGAAGATGCCGAACGCGGTGGACCTCACTCCGCTGGGAATCGCCAGCGACGACAGCCATTGC
>JBBQWD010000163.1:0-3939 GCA_038210945.1 Gemmatimonadales bacterium | reverse complement strand
TCCCGCATTGTGAACACACCTTTTTTCCCGACAAGCCAGTCCGCTGCCTGGAGAGCGCCTTCGGCGAAAACGCGCCGGTCGCGAGCTACGTGACTGAGCGTGAGCTGCTCGAACAGCCCGTCGAAGATCAGCTCGTGTGTTCCCGGGACCGAGCCTGTGCGAACACTCGTCGTAGCTATCGGCCGGTCGAGGGTGTCGCTCGCGGCCTTCCCGATCGCTATCGCCGTTCCCGACGGCGCGTCTTTCTTGCGGGAGTGATGGGTTTCGACGATATGGGCGTCGAATCCCTCCAAAGGGCGCATGAGCGTTCCGGCGTACCGGGCCAGCTCGATCAGCACGTTGACGCCCAGCGAAAAGTTTGGCGACCACAGCAATCCGGTGCCCGCCTCCTTTGCGACGCGTGTCACTTCCGGCAGTGAATCGTACCAGCCCGTCGTTCCGACGACGACAGGCACGCCAGCGCGCAGGCACGCAGTGATGTTCGCGACAGCTGCGTCGGGCTGGGTGAACTCGACTGCTACCTCGGCGCCGCCGAGCGCGGCGGCGTTGATTCCTCTTCCACTCGTGTTTTCGCGCTCGCCCAGCAAGGCAGCCACCTTCCAGCCCTTTTCGAGCGCGAGCTGCTGGATGGCCTGACCCATCTTGCCGTCGCCGATGATCGCGATGGTTCGCTCGCTCATTTGTCCCCCTTGCCCCGTTTCGGCGGCGCGAAGAACGCGTCGTGCAAACGCTCCATTGCCGGGTTCAGCTGCTCGCCGTCGACGATCACGGTAAGATTGATGCCCGTCGCGCTCAGGGACATCATGTGCACCTTGATTCCGTTGAGCGCCCCAATCGCGCGGCCCATTGCCGCGCTGTCCTCGCTGATCGCGGCGCCGACCACGGCCACGATGGCGCGATCGCGCTCCACTGCTACGTCACCTAGCGCAGACAGCTCGACTACGAGCGATTCGAGCCCGGAAGGATCGTCGACCGTGACCGACACCGAGACCTCCGAGGTTGCTACGACGTCGACGGACACGCCGTTGTTCTCGAAGATCTCGAACACCCGCCTGAGGAATCCTCGCGCGTACAGCATTTTGGCCGCGCCGACTTTGACGAGCGTGATCCCCCCCTTCCCCGCTATCGCGCTCACGGCGCGCCGCGGCGCATCGAACGTGATCCGGGTTCCTTTGCCATTCGGATTCTTCGAGTTGTAGATAAAGACCGGAATTCCGAGGCGCACCGCGGGGGCGATCGTGTTCGGGTGGAGCACCTTCGCCCCGAACGTTGCAAGCTCCGACGCTTCGTCGAAGCGGATCTGTTCTATCAGCTTCGACCCTTTGACGACCCTCGGGTCCGCCGTCAGCATCCCATCGACATCGGTCCAGATCTCGATCGCCTCTGCGTGCAACGCTGCACCGAGCAGCGATGCGCTGTAGTCCGATCCGCCCCGGCCAAGCGTGGTCGTGATTCCCGCGGCAGTCCGGCCGATGAAGCCGCCCATCACCGGAACTTTTCCGTCCTGAATCATTGGCTGAATCAGGTCGCGCGCCCCCTCGGCAATCGCGTCCGTTTGGGGCTCGGCGGTCATGAAGTTGTCGTCGGTGATGAAGATGTCGCGCGCGTCAACGTGTTCTGCCGGAATTCCGCGCAGCTTGAAGAACGCCGCCACGAGATGCGACGAGAGCTGCTCCCCGAACGCCGCGATCGCATCGAAGCTGCGCGGCGTGGCGTGACCGAGAACCGATAGCGCCTCAGCGAGGCTCGCAAGCTCGTCGAAGCTTGCGCTCATTTCCGCGGCCACCTCAGACGCTTCGGCGGAAGTTCCGAGAAGCTTCTCGCACTGCTGAAAATGCCGGTCGCGAAGAGTCTCGACACCGCGCAGAGCGCCGATCAAATGGCCCTTTGCCGACTGTTCGCCAATGGCGAGGAGAGAGTTCGTAGCGCCACCCAATGCGGAGACGACCACGGCCGGCTGTCTGGAAAGGCGGCCCTTGACGATCTCAGCGGCACGCTCGATGGCGTCCGCATCTCCGACTGATGTGCCGCCGAACTTTACGACGATCACGCGGAGTCGAAAGCGCCGTTGGAAGCGAGCAGCTCCGCATTCAACACGGATCCACCCGCCGCGCCGCGAACGGTGTTGTGTCCGAGAGCGACCATGCGTAGGTCTAGAATCGCGTCGCGCCGCACGCGGCCGACGGTGACGGTCATACCGTCGCCCGCGTTCACATCCCGCTTCGGCTGCGGCCGGTCAGGAGCGTCGCTCACTACCAGCGGATGCTCGGGTCGCGTCGGCAGTCCAGCCGTCGCCGGAAATCCTTGCCACGACCGCATCACTTCGATCGCCTGCTCGGGAGTGGGGGTCTCCTCGAAGCCAATGGTCATGCAGATGGTGTGGCCATGCTCCACCGGAACACGGTTGGTGTGCGCGCTCACCTTGAACCCCGCACTGGTCACCTGTCCATCCTCGTACGTGCCAAGAAGCTTGAGCATCTCGCGCTCGAGCTTCGGCTCCTCGTCCGCGATGAAGGGAATGACGTTGCCGAGTATGTCGAGCGAAGGAACGCCCGGGTATCCGGCGCCCGACACCGCCTGCATGGTGGATAGAAAGAGCTGCTTGATCGCGAACTTCTGGTGCAGCGGAGCCAGAGCGACCGCCGCAACTGTGGCGGAGCAATTGGCGTTGGTGACGATCGCGCCCTTCCAGCCGCGGTTCCTCCGCTGGCACTCGATGAGGCCGAGGTGATCGCCATTCACTTCCGGAATGACGAGCGGCACATCCGGCTCCATCCGAAAATTCTTGGCGTTGCTCAGCACGAACTTCCCAGCCTTGGCAAAGGCCATCTCCACTTCGCCCGCGACCGCCGCATCGAGAGCGGAGAAGACGACAGGCGCACTCACGACCCCTGGATCGCAGGCGATGACGCGGCGCGCGAGGATCGCCTGCGGTGGTGGCTGGCCCTCGAGCCAGCGAGTGACCTCGCCATATTTCTTTCCTGCCGACCTCTCGGACGCGGCGAGCTCCGCGATCTCGAACCACGGGTGATTCGCGAGCAGTCGAACGAACATTTGCCCTACGGCTCCGGTCGCGCCCAACACCGCGACGGGCAATTTCGTTTTGCGCCTGCCGGGAAAGGGATGTGTTTTCATCGGGCGAGCAGAGTTTTGGCGAGTCGTTCGTACGTGTCGACGCTCTTTCTCAGCTCCTCGACATCGATGTACTCGTCCGGTGTGTGTGCTACGTGAATGGAGCCCGGTCCAAACAACAGCGGTTCCCCCCAGTTTGCGAGAAGCGGAATGTCGGATGTGTACGCAACTGGTCCCGTCTCGAAGCCCGGCACCGTCGCGAATCGCTGCGCCGGGATATGCGAGCCGAACTCGACATCCGCGTGCCCCTTTGCCCAGTCCGTAACCATTTTCCTGATCGGCTCCACGTCGCTCACCAGACGGAACATGATCTCAGCTTCGGCGTGCGCCGGGATCACGTTGGCCTCGGTGCCGCCCTTTATCGTTCCGATGTTGACGCTCGTCTCACCCAGCAGCGGATCCGTTGGAAGCGGAAGCTTGCGCAGCGTCGGCAGCAGCTCCAGAAGAGGCTCGATCGCCGAGCGACCGAGATGCGGATACGCCGAATGCGCTTCACGCCCCCGCGTGCGTATGATTGCCCGCAGGGAACCCTTGGCCCCGCTCGCGAGCTTGCTCTCCGTCGGCTCGCCGTTGATCAGGAACCGGCTCTTGGTGCTCAGATTGTTTGCCGCGCGCGCTCCGTCCGAGCCCTTTTCCTCGCCGACGACGAACAGCACGTCGACTCGTTTTTCGCCGTCGGCGACGAGCTTGTCAGCGGCGACCATCATAGCCGCCGCGATTCCCTTGGCGTCCGATGACCCGCGGCCGAACAGTCGTGTTCCCTCGAGGCGCGGCGGGATATAGGGTGGAACCGTATCGAGGTGAGTC
>JBBQWD010000162.1:0-3981 GCA_038210945.1 Gemmatimonadales bacterium | reverse complement strand
CACGCTCGAGAGAACGATCATCACCAGGAAGAACACGCCAGTGATCTTGTTGAACGAGTCGAGGATCTGGTCCTGGGTGATCAGATCGAAGTTGTTCTTGTCGGCCGGGCGCAGCCGTCGCATTTCGCGCAGGGCGATCGTAACCGCCTCCTGCGCATCTGCCGTCGGAATGCCTTTCTTGGGCTTTACGGGGAGATACAATGCGTTGGTTTTGTCGAGCGTGAACTGGTGGTCGAGCATTTGGTACGGCACGATCACGCCGATGTCCTGTCCGGGCGGCGCGAAGATGTTGCCCGGTTGGGCATAGAGTCCAATGACTCTTGTGGGCCGCCCTCCAACTTTGATCTCCTTGTCCAGTACCGATTCCCGGCCGAACAGCTTGTGCGCTGCGTTTTCGTCGAGCACGGCGACGTTGGCACCGGAGACGAGCTCCGCCGGCGTGAACCAGCGGCCATCGAGCAGCTCTCCGCCCTTGATCTCCTGATACCGGTCGTCGGCGCCCACGATGGCGATCACCTGTGTGCGTTGCGCGCCGTAGGAAAGCCGTCCGTTGGTCTGAGCCCAGATCGCGGCGTAGGAAATCTCCGGAAGCCGCCTGATGCGCTCCGCTTCCGCTTCGACGAGATCGGGCCGCACCCGGATCCATTTCGGAAGCCTGTCGGGATTCACCGGCGTTTGGGAAAAGACTTTGACGACATAGAACGTCGTTGGGCCGGCGATCTCGATTGTGCGGATGATCTGTCCCTGAATTCCCTGAACGATCGCGGCCATTGTCATCACTGTCGACACGCCGATGACGACGCCGAGGATCGTCAGAGCCGAGCGCAGCTTATTCGCCCTCAGCGTGTCGAGTGCGATCTGTACGTTGCTCTGAATCCGCTCAGCGATGATCATTCTGCGCGGAGTGCGTCGATCGGGTCGAGCTGTGCGGCGCGCGAGGCGGGATAAACTCCGAACAACACGCCGACGCTCGCGCCAAGCGTCAACGCGAGAATGATTGACCACAGGCTGACGCGCGCGGGAAGGGGCGACGCGAGGCTCACTAGTGATGCCAGAGCCCAGCCCGCCGCGACCCCGCAGAGTCCGCCAATGCTCGCGAGCACGATCGCCTCGACGAGGAACTGCTTCCGAATGTCGGCCGATTTCGCGCCAAGGGCTTTGCGCACTCCGATCTCGTGCGTGCGCTCGGTGACGGACATCAGCATGATGTTCATGATGACTATTCCGCCAACGACGATTCCGATCGCGACGATCGCTGGAATTACGGAGAAGAGAATTCTCGTGAGATTCTTCCAGAATTCGACGAGCGCGTCGGCGGTCTCGACCGAGTAGTTGGGCTCGTCGCCCGGGCGCAGGTGGTGCGCTATCCGCATCGCTTCGTTGGCTCGCTCCATTCCGCTAGCGACCAGCAGAGCGGTCGGCATCTTCACCGAGACGGTGTTGGTCTTTCGGCGGCCGTAGAGCATCTCGAAGGTTGGCAGCGGCAGCAAGACGAACCCATCGAAAGACTGGCCGAGAACGCGTCCCTTCTTGGCGATCGTTCCGATCACCGTATAGTGCTGCCCGAGGATTCTGATGTCCTGCCCGACGGGATCCACGTGCTCGAATAGCTTTTCAGCCACATCGGCGCCGATCACCGCGACTGGTCTGCGCCCCCGCACATCGAAATCGCTGATCGGCCGGCCGTTCGCGAAGACATAGTCCTGCACGATCTGATACGGCGCGGTGACTCCGAGTATTACGACGTCGCCCATGGTGTTGTTGCGCCAGACGATGTCGGCTATCGGCGTCGGCCAGCCGGACTGCAGGCTGACGGCGAGCGCTTCGGGGACGGCCGCGATCACCGCGTTCGCATCCGCCTCGGTGATGCGGGGGCGCTTTTGCAGCTTCTTGAATTCCTCGTCGTCGAACAGCCCGATACGAATCGGGGAGCGTCTGACCTGGAACGTGTTGGCGCCGATGAGCGCGCTCGCGAGATTCTCTTTGACGTAAGCGTTCATTCCCGTGATGATCGCCACGACCGCAACCAGGAACGCCACCGACACGATGATTCCGAGCAGAGTGAAGAACGACCGCAGCTTGTTGACGCGGATCTGCTCGAGCGCGGTGATGATTACATCGGCGAAACGCATGGGCCTAATTTCGGGAAGCGATCAAGGCCGCGCTACAGCTTTGTCGCTTGGATCGCGCCAGGAGCGCCGTCGTGCCTGATGAGGATACGGGTAGCAATCATGATCGCCGCCAGCAGCGGAACAGCGACGAGTAGGCCGAGAACTCCAAACACGATCGCCATCAGCACTTGCATCACGATCGTGAGCGCCGGCGGCAGGTCAACGCCCTCTTTCATCAGGATCGGGATCAGCAGGTGATTCTCGATGAATTGGATCCCCACATAGGCTATAGCGACAGCCAGCGCCTTCTCCGGAGAGTCGACAAAGCCCATCGCGATTGCCGGGAGCGAGCTGAGAATCGGCCCCAACGTCGGCACGCATTCCAGGAGTCCGGCGAGAATGCCGAGCGGAACCGCGGCTCGCACCTTGAGCGCCATCAGCACGACGGTGGTCACGGCTCCAATCACGATCATCGCGATTAGCTGAGTGACCAGCCATTTCCTCAGCGTGACCGCGATCGCAGTTAAGACCACCTCTGTGCGTCCGCGCGCTCTCTCAGGCAGGAGGTGGATGAGTCCGCGACGGTATACCGAGGGGTTAATGGCGAGATAGATCGCCAGGAAAATCACGAGGACGATTCCGCCCAACACGGCGAGAGTCGATCCCAACAGGTGCAGAAGATACCGGCCCGCTCCCCCGACCTGCGCGACCAGGCGGTCGCGAAGCGAGGCAGGGGCGGTCTTCGTCGTCACGGGCTTGGTTGCGGTGGCTTTCGCCGAATCCGGAGCGGCCACCGCGGTTCCGGTGTCCGCGGCAGCGCCCACCGCGGAATCTCCCGCCGCGACGGGCTTCGCTGGGGTCACGTCTTGCCCGAAGCCAGTGATCGTCGAAATCACGCCGCCACCGCGCGACTCCACCCAATCCTCCAGCTTTCCCAGAGCCTCTGGAAGCTTGGTTCGCAGCTCCGTGGTCTGCTCCCGCACGGTAGGGCCGATCCAGCTGCCAAACGCAGCGACCAACCCGATAAACGCGAAGACGATGAGCGGAGCGGCGACACCGCGCGGGATCTTCCAGCGCTGCAACCGATCCGCGCCCGCGCTTACCGCCAGCGCGAACAGCACGCCGAGGAATACGGTGAGGACGAGGTTTCGCGCTGCCCAGAGCAGCAGAAGCGCGATCGAGAGACCGACGACGATCGCGGCGGTGCGGAGCGCGTCACTGCGCTGTGCTTCTCGGGCTTCGTTCATCGGTCCAGTCTATCTCCGTAGAGAGATTCCCGGAAGCGGCGCTACTCGTACCTGAGCGCTTCCACCGGATCGAGGCGTGCGGCGCGCGCGGCGGGCAGGAGTCCGAAGAGAATTCCCGTGAATGCGCTCGTGGCCAGAGCCGCCGCGACTGCCGAGAGTGGCGTCGACGCCGGAATCGCGGGGAACGCGGTCTTGATTCCAAGCGCGACGAGAATGCCGAGCACGAGACCGATCCCCGCGCCGATGCAGGTGAGCGTTGCCGCCTCGACCAGGAACTGCCAGAGAATTGCGCTCCTCGTTGCGCCCAGCGCCTTGCGCACTCCGATCTCGCGGGTGCGCTCGGTGACGCTGATCATCATTATCGCGATTACGCCGACCCCACCCACCAGAAGTCCTACCGACGACAGCGCGATGCCGACCACGAAGAAAGTCCCGAACAGCTGATTGTAGATGCCCATTAGCCGATCCTGCGTCACGATCTCGAAGTTGTTCTTCGCGCTCGAGCGCAGCCCGCGACGGGCGCGCATGAGCGCTGTCACGTCGTCAGTCGCTTCCTGCGTAGTTACGCCCGGCTCAGGCTTCACGATGAAATCGACGCCGCGCATCCACGGGTTGAGACTGCG
>JBBQWD010000161.1:0-3986 GCA_038210945.1 Gemmatimonadales bacterium | reverse complement strand
GAGATTCTCCTCTCGCTGCCCCTCGATGGCGAAGGGAGATCGTTGACGAACGGTAAGCAGACCAACACTCTCACCGTCACCTTCCCCGATCGTCCCAACGACGCGGTTGAAGCGATCTATGTGATCGCTCACGAAGCAGTTTCGGCTCTGGCCGCCGTCGCCGTTACGGACAACATCACCCCCGAGCAGCGTCGCAGCGGGCTCGGCGAGCGCTATCAGAGCGCGGCGGCAGTCCGCGCTGGGGCGCTTCTGATCCAGCGCACCGCGCCGGAGATCCTCGACGGCTACATGCGCTACTATCTGCGGTCAGTGAACCGGCCAGTTGGAGCGAGCGTGCAGACGACGTTCACCACTACCTTCGCGCTCACCGATACCATCCGCGATGCTCTGATTCGCCAGCTCGACGTGGTACTCGGGGGGATTTAAGCACGTATTATTCTGCATGGCCGATGAGAAATCTTCGCTTCCCGCCCCTGTTGCCGCGCGACAAACGCTGCTCGACAGACAGGCGCTCGAGCGCGTGCTGGCGCGGGCAGCGGAGCTTCAGGGCGCCGGCGCGATTGCGGAATCGTCCGATCTCATCAGCGAGACCCAGCTCCGCGACATAGGAAATGAAGTAGGACTGAGCGCGGGATCGCTCAACCAGGCGCTTGCCGAAGAGAGAACGCGGGTCAACGTGCCCGAGGAGCGCGGATTCGTTGCGCAGGTTGCGGGCGCCGGCTTCGCGACCGCGACCAGAACAGTGCCGGGAAATCCGCGCGACATTCTCGCCACGATCGACTCGTGGATGCAGCGGGACGAGTGCCTGCAGGTCCAGAGACGTTTCGCCGACCGCATCACCTGGGAGCCGCAGCGCGGACTCTTTGGGAAGCTGCGGCGCACCGTCAGCATGAGCGGGCGCGGATACTTTTTAATGGATGCGGGGCAGGTTTCCGCTACGGTGCTGCCGGTTGATGGATCGCGAGTGGTGGTGAGGCTCGACGCCGACATTCGTGCAAGCAGGTCGAAGCGCGTTGGAGCGAGTGGCGTGCTGGCTACTATGGGAGCGGCAGCGAGCGGAATCCTTGGACTTGGCCTCATAGTGGCCCACCTGCCGCTCATCATCGCCGCCGGCGCGGCGGTGCTCCCCTTCGCCGGCGGGTCGGTTGCTGCTTACAAGCTCGCGCGCACCCACCGCACTGTTCTCTCCAGCGTACAGCTCGCGCTCGAACAGATACTGGACCGCCTCGAGCACGGCGAGTTCGAGCGGCAAGGCGGACTGCTCGGCGCGATATCTCCGCGACCACGACTCCCTGCTCGATGAAGAAAATAAAAAAGGTCGGCGTAATTGGCGGCGGACTGATGGGGAGCGGAGTCGCTCAGGCGTCGGCCGCGGCCGGATTCCCCACAGCCGTCCGTGAGGTCTCGGAAGATCTCTGCGCCAAATCCCGCCAGTCGATCGAGAAAACCCTCGCCAAGGGAATCGAGCGCGCGAAGGTGACCGCAGCGGAACGCGATGCGACCCTGAAAAATCTTCGGTTCGTCACCCGGCTCGAGGAGCTGGCCGATTCCGATCTCTTCATAGAAGCGGTGGTCGAAGATCTCGATGTGAAGAACAGTCTATGGTCAGAGCTGAATCGCATCGCGCAACCCGACGCGATTTTCGCCTCGAACACCTCGAGTCTCACTATCATCGCGATGGCAACGGCGAGTGGCAGACCGGATCGCATGCTGGGTCTGCACTTTTTCAATCCGGTGCCGTTGATGAAGCTCGTCGAAGTTGTCCGCACCATCACGACCAGCGAGGAGACAGAGCAGCGCGCCCTGGATTTCGTGAAGGCCCTGGGCAAGGAGCCGATACGGGCGAAGGATAGCTCGGGTTTTATCGTGAACCTCCTGCTTATTCCGTACATGCTCGACGCCATCAATGCACTTGAGGCGAACGTCGCGTCGGTGGAAGACATCGACAAAGGAATGCAGCTGGGCGCCGGCCACCCGATGGGACCCTTCACCCTCCTCGATTTCGTCGGCCTCGATACGGCTTACAAGATCGCCGAGATCATGTTCGAGGAATACCGCGATCGCAGATACGCGCCCCCGCCCCTGCTCAAGCGGATGGTGTTGGCGGGAATGCTCGGCAAGAAATCCGGAAAGGGGTTCTACGATTACTCCTCGAATCCTCCGCGGGTCAGCAGTCTCGGACTGTGACCCCACCTGGCTTTCGCGGAACCTTCAGAGAGGATGAGCTTGCTCGCGCGGTTTATTCCGAGGCGGCGGGGATTGGCCGAGCCATACCATCAGCGGTCGCGGTACCAGTCGACGCTGAAGATGTAGTCGCTCTGGTGAAATGGGCGGCTGAGACCGGAACGAGCCTGATTCCTCGCGGATCGGGCAGCAGCATGTCGGGTGGAGCAATTGGAAACGGAGTGATCGTCGATCTGTCGCGGATCAATCGCCTCGGGAGAGTCGACGAGGGCGCTCGGACAGTGTGGGCGGATGCCGGAGTCGTTTGGTCGACGCTCGACGTGGAGGCGAAGAGCCGCGGGCTTCGCTTTCCCGTAGATCCTTCCAGCGGAAAATTCTGCACGATTGGCGGAATGGTGGCCACCAACGCTTCAGGTCCCCACACTTTGCACTACGGCTCCACGCGCGCCTGGGTGAACGCGCTCGATTGCGTTTTCAGCGACGGCGATCGGGCGGTGATTACCCGCGGAGAGCCGCCACCGAAGCGAGTTGGCGCGATAGCGCGCTTCATGAAAGACGTCCACGGGGAGATCGTCGCGAGCGACAAGCGGCGGGCGATCAGGCACGAAGGAGTCCGTAAGGAGTCATCGGGATACGCAATCCACGACTACTCAACAAAGGCCGATCTGGTGGATCTTCTGGTTGGCAGCGAGGGAACCCTCGCGATCATCGTCTCCGTTCAGCTCTCCCTTTCTCCCGTCCCGGCGGCGACCAGCAGCATCCTCGGCTCGTTTCAATCGCTCGAGGAGGCGACGGCTGCGGCGACGAAGGCCGTTGCGGCGGGCGCGAGCAGCTGTGAGCTGCTGGACAAAACATTTCTCAGCTACGCCGGGAATGCGGCCGGTAGCGACGACAAATTTCGGGAGCGCATGGAAGGCGCCGCCGCGATTCTGCTGGCCGAGGTCGAGGGTGACTCCGCGGAGGCGGCAGCAAGTGGAGCGGAGAAGCTTGCGGCAGCTTTCCGGGAATCGGGCGCGAAGGATGTAGACGTAGCGCTGACGCCCGACGCCGAGCACGAGCTGTGGGAGCTCCGTCACGCCGCGAGTCCGATTTTGGCGGCGCTCGAGTACTCAACGTCGATGCAGTTCATCGAGGACGGCGCCGTGCCGCTGGGGAAGCTTCCCGATTATGTGCAGGGCGTGAGACAGGCCCTCGCCTCCCGCGACGTGAGCGGAGTGATCTTCGGACACGCGGGCGACGCCCACGTCCACGTGAATCCGCTCGTCGACGTCAGGCAGGACGACTGGCGTGAGAAGGTCTCGGGTCTGCTCGAGGATGTGGTCAGTCTTACGGCGAAGCTCGGTGGCACGCTCACGGGTGAGCACGGAGACGGGCGAATCCGCACTCCGCTGCTCTCTCGCGTATGGCACAAGGATGCTGTCCGCGCGTTCGCTCTGGTAAAAAAAGCGTTCGATCCGCGGAACATCCTTAATCCAGGTGTGAAGATCCCGCTTCCGGATCAGAAGGCGATCGGCGACATAAAATACGATCCCGCTCTCCCGCCCCTGCCGGCGGAAGCGAGAGAGGCGCTCGACGAACTCGTGAGGGCTCGAGCGTACAACCGGTTCCGGCTGTCGCTGATTGGCCGATCATCTTAGTTTTCTGCCGCTCGCTCCCTACGCCTTCATAGAATCCAATTGATCTATACCGAGCCCCGCCTAACTCTTCTCTCCCGTCCGACCTTCCTCGAGCCCGATCACCTCAAGGTCAAATGGCTCGGCGAGAGCACCGACGGCGAGAGGCTGGCGGAGTTTGCCGGCCGT
>JBBQWD010000160.1:0-4003 GCA_038210945.1 Gemmatimonadales bacterium | reverse complement strand
CACAACCCGCCTCCACGCTACCGGCAGGCCCAGCGGAGCCCGGATCCAATCTCACGGTCTATCTCCTCACGTTCGGATGGGGTGACGCGGTGTGGGAGCGCTTCGGTCACAACGCGATCTGGATCAAGGATCGCAGCCGCGGTACGGACGTGACTTACAACTGGGGAATGTTCGACTTCAACCAGCCGAACTTCCTCAGCCGGTTCCTGACTGGCGACACGCGATATTGGATGGAAGCAATCGATCTCAATCCCATGCTTGGCTACTACAGGAAGGCCAATCGGTCGATCCTTGCGCAGGAGCTCAACCTGTCTCCCGCGCAGAGCCTGAAGCTCCAGCAGTTTGTCGAATGGAACGCGCTTCCGCAGAACAAGTTCTATCGCTACGACTATTACCGGGACAACTGCTCGACGCGACTTCGCGATGCGCTCGATCACGCTCTTTCGGGTCAGCTCCAGCTCGCGACCGTCACGCGCACGACGTCTGGAACGTATCGCTCGCATACGCAGCGACTGATGCAAGGGGATCTCGCGCTCTATACCGGCGTCACGTTGGCACTCGGACACCCCGCCGACAAACCATTGTCAATCTGGGAAGAGATGTTCCTGCCGGTGCGGATGGCGAACGATCTAAGAACCATCAGCATACCCGATACTTCCGGCACACGAATTCCTCTCGTCCGCTCCGAGAGCGCGCTGTTCACAGCTGGTCGTCAGCCCGAGCCTTCAGAGCCCCCGAACTACCTGCCGTTGTACGTCGCGGTTGGGATCCTCATCGCCGCGGCGATGATAATCCTCGTGAGGAGCGCGGAAGGCGGCCATCGAATAGCGTTCCTTGCGGTGACTGCGATCGCAACACTGTGGAGCCTGGTCGTCGGACTGACCGGCACGGCGCTGGTCATCGCCTGGCTGTTCACAAAACACTACTTCATGAGCCGCAACGAGAACCTGATGCATTTCGATCCGCTCTCGCTGGCGCTGGCGGTTCTGATTCCGCTTTCAGTATACGGAATGCGCGGTGTATCGAGGGCGAAAAAACTGAGCGGCTTCGTGGCGGCGCTTTCGCTGCTCGGTTTCGTGCTGCAGGGAATTCCGTTCTTTGATCAGAAGAACGGTGAGATCGTCGCCCTCGCACTTCCGATCAATCTGGCAGTCTGGTGGACGGTGCACCGGCTTGCCAATTACAAGCGGACTTCCTTGCCTTCTTCCGCCGCCTTGTAGATCGCTTCCATCAGCTTGATCACTGTGAGCTGATCGTCGGGAGCCTCGTACGGCGTGTCTTCGTTCACGACCGCGATAAAGTGGGCCAGCTCGGCGCGATAAGACTGCAGGAAGACGCTCTCCCGGGCGGCCGCGCCGCTCGGGGATACGTCAGTTGGCTTGCCGTTGAGCATCTTCACGACGCGCAGCGGAGCCAGCCGAGCGCTCCCGCGCGAAGAGAGGACCTCGAACCACCAGCGTTCTTCCTGCCCGACATACGTCCACGACACGTCGAAGCTGAAGCTCACGCCACCCACGCACTCGACGTGGACGATCATCGCGTCCTCAACGGTGTTCGTGCCGCGGGTCCGGTCCATGCTCGCGGTGACGCGCACCGGTTCCGGAAAATCGGCGACCCACATCGCGAGGTCCACAAGCGGATAACCATGCTCGAAGAACGCGCCACCGCCGGCTTCGGGCCGTCGGAATCGCCAGCCGGTGCGACTGGTCGCGAACTGATACTGCCCGGCGCGGACCCCGATCGTTCGGCCCAGCTCGCTTCCCTGCAGAAAACGATAGAGCTGCTGAACGTCGCTGCGGAAACGATGATTGTTGCCGACGACCACCTTGCGACCAGACTGTTTCGCGGCTGCCAGGATGCGCTCTACTCCGCGGGACGTCAGCGACAGCGGTCGCTCGCACAATACATCGACCTTGGATTTGAGCGCGCGCAGAACGTGCGGCTCGTGCAGGTGATTCGGTGTGGCGATGACGACAGCGTCCACCTGGTCGAGCTCCAGCAAATCCTCGATGTCCGTGAACACGTCAGGAATCTTGAGCCGCTCGGCGATCGCGCTCGCCTTCGGTCCGTCGTTGTCGCAAAGCGCGATCAGCTCCGCGCCTTTGATCTTCGACAACACCGGAAGGTGCGCGAGCTGGGCGATCGCGCCCGCGCCGACGAGGCCGAGGCGGACTGTGTCCTTGGGTTTCGCTTCCTTGGTGCTAACTGCCGATTCGGCCAACCGTCGTTCCCGGGTAATAGGTCTCTAAAATCGTACGATAATTCTGGCCGGCCCGCGCGCGGCCGATTGCGCCCCACTGGCACATCCCGATTCCGTGCCCATAACCTCGGCCGTTGACGGTGAGCGTGGAGACTTCCCCGCCGCTGGTTTCCCTGGTGAAGCTGAAGAACGTGCTGTTGAGGATCGCGCCCTTCGGATCTCGCAGGACGAAGCGAATGTCGTTGCCGCGCAACGTGTAGCTTCCGCTGTCGGTCTGCACCGTGAGGGCGGCAATGCGCCCAGAGGGCGTCCTACCCTGCTCTCTGATGTCGGTGATACGGCCTGCGCCCGCCTTCGGCGCGTTGGTGTAGGCAGCCAGGTATTTCTCCATGACAGCGCGCAAGCCGGGCCCGTCGAAGCTTTGCGTCCAGCTGAATCGCGGCGACGGGTCGCAGTAGAAGTGGTCGGTTCCGGGTATTTTGTCGCTCACCGGTCGAAGGTAAGGCTGATCGGACTGGTTGTACCAGACCTCGGACACGGCCGCGGTGCTGCCGCCGCAGGTGGAATGATAGGGCGTCGTAATTGGCTGCCCGTTGTAGAGAACGACAACGTCCCCTGTCGTCATGATCGCGGTGTCGGCCTGCGGCTTCTCCGCATCCACTCCGCCGTACACCTGGTCCTGCACGGTCGAGTACATGTCGAAGGCGCGAGCGTCGGTCAGATGCTTGTAGGCGTAGGTCCTGGCGGCGACCGCCTGCGCCTGGACGGCGGCGAACTCAGCGGTCGTGCGATTCCCGATCTCAAGCGGCACCACGCCACGCAGATAGTCATCCATCGGCAGCTGGTTGACGACGAGCATGCCGGAATCGCTGGCGGTGATTACGATCTCCCCGCGATATCGCTTGCCGGCCCATACCACGAATGGGCTGTTCGCTTCTGGCCGGACGACGAGCGGCCCTTTGCCGGAACCGAGGTCGGCTCCTTCGCGCGCGGCCGTGGCGAGAGCGATCCGAACGATCTGATCTCTTCCGTTCTTGTACTCGCCGCGTACCACGGGAACGTTCCCCGTTCCACCCCGAGGCGAGGCGACGGACACGCACGCCGCGACGCCGAGTGCGCCGGCAAGCGCAATGTATCCCATGAGCCGCAGCTCCAGCCGCGCCCTACGCAATCGCGTGCTCCAATGCATCCCTCATTCTCTCGAGCGCGGTGGAGACTTCCGCGTCGCCGTGCGCCGCGGACATGAAGCACGCTTCGAATGGTGATGGCGCCAGATAAACTCCTCGCTCGAGTGACGCGTGAAAGAATCGCCGAAAAAGGTCGGCATCCGATGATTTAGCGTCAGCGAAATTACGAACTGGGCCGCTTCTGAAGAAAAAACCCCACATCGACCCAGCCCATCCTGCTGTCAGCGGGACGTTCAAGTCGGCAGCGATCTTTTGCAAACCTTCGACCAGCGCGGACGTGCGGTTCTCGATTTTGGCGTGAAGTGCCGGGGTGAGCGTGGAGAGGGTCGCCAGTCCAGCTGCCATGGCGAGTGGATTGCCCGATAGTGTTCCGGCCTGATAAACGGGCCCGGCGGGCGCCACACGCTCCATTATCTCGCGCCGGCCTCCGTACGCAGCCACCGGCAGGCCGCCTCCGATGACCTTGCCCAGCGCTGTAAGGTCTGCCGTAACTCCAAAGCGCTCTTTGGCGCCGCCCGGGGCGATCCGGAACCCCGTCATCACTTCGTCGAAGATGAGGAGCGCGCCCGAGTCGTCCGCGAGCCGGCGGAGCCCTTCCAGGAATCCGGGATCGGGC
>JBBQWD010000159.1:0-4009 GCA_038210945.1 Gemmatimonadales bacterium | reverse complement strand
CCACGGCGGAAGCCGGTTGTACGCGATCCCCAACTCGGTTGTCATCTTCTCGTCGGTCGCCGCTCGCTCCATGGCGTACCGATGGGTATAACGCGCGTAGCAGTAGGCGCACCCGAAGGCGCAGCCGATGTAGGGGTTGATAGACCAGAATCCCATCCTGGTCGTTTCGGGCCCGTTGAGGACGCTCTTGGCCGGAGAAGAGTAGTACCGGATGTCCTTCTGCTCCCCGATCACGGGGAGCTGGCGGGAGGACCGCTCGTACTCGGCCCCAAACAAACCTGGGTCTCTCTGCTTCACATACCGAAGATACCCCGAAGATGGGTCGGCGTCTATACGGGGACGCTCCGTCGGGCATCCACAGAACCAAAGCAGGGAGTGGCCAGCGTTGCAGCAGAAGAGCTGGGAGCTTTTCCGGCGGATTCTAGAACCACAAACCGATTGCTGCTCCGCTCTCCGTTGGTCTCACGAAGAAATGATCGTACCTCGGATCTCTCGTTATTCGTGCAGGGCTGAGACGCCGCCGAAGGTGAGGGAGAGCTGTGTTTTCGACAGCGAGGACGTCCGCGCCATCACGCTGATGTCGCTGACCGATGCGTTACGACCGATGGTGATGTAGAACAAGGTCGTGCCGATGCCGCCGGCGAGGATACCTCGCTCGATCGCGCCGCCGTGGGAGTGCGGGATGTCCAGGATCGCTTCGTTGATCAGTGCCTGCGTCGTGAGACCAGCGGCCGAGAAAATGAATTGCTTGTCAGGGTGCTTGTCGCTGTCGATTCCCGACTAGACCGTTGGCCGGCCTTTGTCGAAGGCGATGTACGGGTGAAAACCCATCGCGAGGGAAGAGAGGACGTGGGCAGACTCGTGGGCTAAGATGCTCGCGGCGAAACCGAAGGCAAAGCGTCGCCAATAACTATTCTGCGTGGCTTGATTTGCCGAAGGTGCCTGTTGCGCCGGTGCGGTTGCAGGTGAGCCAGTGAAGAGCACCAGACTTGCAAAGCCAAGAACCACGGGGCGAGAAAGTCTCAAACTTGCTATCTTCTTCGCCGATGATTCTGCCTGGGGCAACGAACTGATGGCGGCCGAACGGTTATCTGACATCGCGATTCAGCGAGAGCTCGGAACTCTTCCTGGCTGGAGCCGGAAGGGAGACGTGATTACCAAGACCTTTCAGTTCCGGAATTTTCTCACCGGAATCGACTTCGTGATGGCGGTGGCGAGGGCGGCCGAGACCGCCGACCACCACCCCGACATCGATATTCGCTACACGAAGATCGTGTGCACCCTCAGCACTCACTCCGCCGGTGGAATCACCCAAAAGGATCTCGACATGGCGAGGCAGATAGAGAAAGTGCAGGAGCAGTAGCTAGCTCCGCCGGTTGCCCGTGACGCGAAGGATCGCCATGAACATGTTGAGCAGATCGAGGTAGATCTGCACCGCCGCACCGACGTACTCGTCGGGTCCGTAGAAATTGCGCAGACGCCACGTGTCGAACACGAGCAAGCCGCTGAAGAGCAGCACTGCTATTGAAGCGAGCCAAAGGTCGATCGCCGCGTTTCTGAAAAAGAAGTTGAGGAACATCGTGCCGATCAGCACCCAAAGCCCCACGATGAGAAAGCTTCCCCACGCGCTGAAGTCGCGGCGGCTCACGAACGCGTACAGCGTGAGAATCCCGAACGCGCCCAGCGTAAGCACCGCGGCCTGACCGATCAGCCCGGGTTGCTGCCTTCCGTAAAAGAAGAGCGCCGGCGAGATGATCACACCCATGACGAAGTTGAACAGCAGAACCAGACCGATGTTCATCGGGAACTCGGCCTTCTTTCGCGTCGCCAGGAGGAGAGGCGCCAGCGAGCAGAAGAATGCGATGAAGGGATGCTGGGCGACGGCCGCCATGAGGTTCGGCTGTGACAGCCCGAACGACGCTCCGACCATCGTGACCAGAACGCTGACCAGCACCAGCGAATAAGTACGGCGAACGAGAGTCGCTCTCTCTTCTCCAGTGCGGACGAGCGTTCCCGTTTGATATGACACACCCATGTTGATTAGCTCCTAAGAGGGTCGAACCTGCGAACTATATTACCCCGCATTTTTCGTAGCGATTCGGTCCAGCAGCGACGGAAGCTCCTTGATGTCGTCCAGAAAATACGTCGGTTTATAGGGCTCGAGCTGTGAGCGCGTGAACGGACCCCACAACGCGGCAATGGTAATCACGGCGGCGTCATTCCCTGCCTTGATGTCGTGCGGCGAGTCGCCGACGAATACGGCCTCGTTGGACTCGTACTCGAGCTTTTCGAGCGCGGCGCGGACGGGGTAGGGATCAGGCTTGTGGATGTGCACGGAGTCATAGCCGATCGCGACTTCGATGTAGTCGTCGGCACCGATGAATTTGAGGCCGCGCTCCATCATCATGTTTCCCTTGCTTGTCACTATTCCCAGAGGGTGGCCCCGTTGATAAAGCAAAGCCAGGGTGTCGATGACTCCCGTGTACTGCGCCATCAGGCGGTCATGATTCTCGAGCTGAAAAGTGCGATAGCGGTTCAGTAGACGCTCGCGATCCTCGTCGGATTCCACATACGGAGTGAGCTGCTTGGGCAGCGGAGTTCCGAGTCCCTCGATCCACTCGGCATCGCTTGGCTGGCGCGGCCTTCCATCAAAGGTGTGCTTCATCGACGCCAGGAGGAGCGCAATCGAATCGATGAGTGTCCCGTCCAGATCGAACAAAACGGCGTATGGGCGCGAGTCAGGCATACCGCCAAACTAAACGGTCGCGGGGCTAACTCGTAATAGGTGGAATGGGAGTCGTGTGCCCGGTTCGCAGCGTTGTAAAGGATGATTCCCGGCGCGATATTAGAAGGACCATGCCCCCTTCCTCCGCCATGCGCACGAGCTTCAGCAAGCTGTTCGATGAGATCGGCACGGTCGATCAGGTCGGAATAGAGGAGCGTGTCGCGAAGTTCACGACGCGAAGCATCAAGAAGGGTTCCAAGCTCTGGGGGCTGAAGACCGCGGTGTCCATGGTCGATCTCACGACGCTCGAAGGGAAGGACACGCCAGGAAAAGTCTCGTCGCTCTGCCAGAAGGCTCGGCGACCCAGCTTCGACCCCGATGTTCCGCCAGTCGCGGCCGTTTGCATTTATCCGTTCCTCGTGAAGCACGCGGCGCGGTGGCTTGCCGATACGGCGATCAAGGTTGCGTCGGTTGCGACAGCGTTTCCGTCGGGCCAAAGTCCGCTGGCACTCCGCATCGAGGAAGTGAAAACCGCTGTGTCCGATGGTGCGGACGAGATCGACATGGTCATCAACCGCGGACTCTTTCTCGCCGGCGAGTTCAACGCCGTGCAGGACGAGATCAGTGCTGTGGTCGAAGCGTGCGGCGACGCTCAGCTCAAAGTGATTCTGGAAGTGAGCGAGCTCGACACCTACGACAACGTTCGCGCCGCATCGTTCCTGGCGATGCACGTGATTCGTCCGGGCGACTTCATCAAGACGAGCACTGGGAAGGCATCGGGAAGCGCGACTCTGGCGAACACGCAGGTCATGATCGAAGCGATTCGTGATTTCTATCTCGCGACGGGCATTGCGATCGGCATGAAACCCGCCGGCGGAATCAAGACCGCGAAGCAGGCACTCCACTATCTCGTCGCGGTCAAGGAAACGCTGGGCGATGCATGGCTCAACTCATCGCGCTATCGTTTCGGCGCGAGCTCGCTGCTCAACGACTTGCTGAGGCAGATCGAAAAGGAAAAGACCGGCGCATACCAGGCGCCTTATTACTTCACCGAGGCGGCGGAGAGCTACTGACATGACGACTCCCAGAGCCGTTGCGCGTCCCGCGGCGACGACAAGCTCGGTTCCCCAGCTCATCTTCGGTGATCTGTGGGAGTACGATCCCGCGCCAGAGACGGCCGATCCGAAGTTGAAACCGAAGTACGATCTATTCATCGGCGGCAAGTTCGTTGCGCCGAGGTCGGGGAAGTACTTCGACTCGATCAATCCCGCGACTGAAGAAGTC
>JBBQWD010000158.1:0-4019 GCA_038210945.1 Gemmatimonadales bacterium | reverse complement strand
GTGTTCGATCCGGCTCCGGAGGCGTTGGCGATTCCGACTCTCTACTTTGTCGTACTTGTTCTCGCTGGCTGCGTTTCGACAGTTGTGGCTGTCCTCATCGCGCAGAGAGTTTCTCAGAGGAGAGCGCTAGAGGCGCTTCGGACTATCTAGCTGCGTTCAAACAGATGTTGCTCTAAGTTGGGCCGGCCATACATTAGGGAGTCACATCCCAACCGGTCTCAGCGCTATGATGCGATCGATCAAAACGCTCAAGCTCGTTGCCATGCTCGCCATCGCGGATCCCTGCGCTCGGCTCGTTGCACAGCAACAGACCGCCTCTCCCCCAACGGCTCCTAAGACCACAGGCGAGATCTCGGGCGTCGTAGTCGACAGCCTGCACAGTCGCTACCTGGCGGGCGCTGATGTGATAATCGAAGGCGTGAAGGGAACTCTTGTCACCGATTCTTCCGGCAATTTCAAGGTCGAGGGCTTAGCACCCGGCACGTATCAGATTGGCGTGTTCCATCCGATGCTCGACACGCTCAACATCTCGCTGGCAACGCGGCCGTTCCATGTGGGACCCGACAGCGCGAGCTTCGTGATATTGTCAGTGCCGTCGGCGGCAACGCTCATTCGTAGGGCATGTCCGGGTGCATCGACGAGTCAGGCCCGTTCCGCCGTGATCGGTCACGTCAACGATCCTGAAACGCTTCAGCCAGTCGTGGGCGCGGAGGTATCAATCGCGTGGATCGCGATCGAGATCTCAAAGGAGACCGGCATTCGCAGGACCCCGCACGTGCTGCGCGACACCACGAATGCAGCGGGCGCGTTTCAGCTCTGCGGTCTGCCCAACTCCATGCAAGCGTCGCTGCAGGCGCGCAAGGGAACGGCCGCAACCGCTGAAGTTCCTGTCGCACTCGGAGACGCAGATGTAGAGCTCCTGGCGCGAACCCTTCTTCTCTCTCGGGCCGCTTCCTCGGCGACGACTGGCAACGCGAGTGTATCCGGGAAGGTGATCCTCGAGGGTAGCGCGGCGAGCGGGCCAAGCCGCGTCGAACTGGTCGGCACCGATGTTGTTGCGCTGACGAACGACGCCGGAGAGTTCACGATGACGAACCTTCCGTCGGGGAGCCACGTCCTGCTCGCGAGGCATCTGGGCTTCGGAGCCGCAGCCGTCCCCGTCGACCTCACCTCGCGCGAGCCGCAGAGAGTCACGATCAAGCTGCCCAAATTCGTGGCGCTGATGGATCCGGTACTCGTTGTCGCCCGGCGCAACGCCAGTCTCGACAAGGTCGGATTCAATCAGCGGAAGAAGGGCGCCAACGGATATTTCCTCGGACCAGAGCAGCTCCAGCAGATACACGCGAATTATCTGACCGACATTTTCCGGCGGGTACCGGGCCTGCGCGTGTCGGGCAATGGATTCGATGAAGTGGTGTCGAGCTCCCGTGGCGCGAGCAGTCTCACCAACAGTGGCTGCGTGCAATTTTATCTCGACGACATGCCGTGGCTATCGGCCTCGCCCGGCGACATCAACAGCTTCGTGAACGGCAGCGAAGTCGTGGGCGTGGAGGTCTATAACGGGGCGAGCGCGCCCGCGCAGTACACGCGGGGCATGAATGCTTGCACGACGGTCGTTCTCTGGACCCGCTTCAAGATTCGCGACCTCAAGGAGAAGTAGCGACTACTCCCGGAGAGAGCTCAGAGCTTTGAGGTGCATCGAGTGGCGATCATAGCCTGAAAGCGACGCCTAGAGTCCTACTAGCTAGCTAGACTCAGATCGCCACAAGAAACTGCTCGATGCTGGCCGCCGCGTCGCGTCCTTCACGAATCGCCCAAACAATGAGCGACGCCCCGCGCCTCGCATCGCCCGCCGCAAAAACACCGGGCACGCTCGTCCGATGCAAATGATCGGTCGCAATGTTGCCCCGACCGTCGAGCTCAACGTCGAGATCAACGAGCAGCCGACTCTTCTCAGGCCCCGTGAATCCCATCGCGAGCAGCACCAAGTCCGCCTCGAGCTCGAAATCCGTCCCTGGCAGCTGCACGTAGTCGGAATGCCCATCCGCGAATACCTGCCTCTCCAGGCGCGCGGCATGCAGTCGCTGCACTGACCCGTTTTCCCCGGAGAACGCAGTCGTCGCAACGCTCCACTCACGCTCGCAGCCCTCTTCATGGGCATGGCTCGAGCGGAGTTGCATCGGCCACAACGGCCAGGGCGTAGTTGAAGCGCGACCAGCGGGCGGCTGCGGCAGCAGCTCGAACTGCCTGACGCTGCGCGCTCCCTGACGAACGCACGTCCCCGCGCAATCAGAGCCAGTGTCACCGCCACCGATGATCACGACGCGCTTATCGCGCGCGTCGCCCACAGTCCCACGAAGCGGATCACCAAACAGCCGACGATTCTGCGCCGTCAGAAAATCCATCGCCAGGTGAACTCCACCAAGCTCGCGACCGGCAACCCTCAAATCGCGCGCCGCGCCCGCTCCGGTCGTGACACAAACTGCGTCGAATTCCGCACGGAGCTCGTCGACCGCGATGTCCACGCCGACGTCGACACCCGTGCGGAATTGCACACCCTCCGCCTCGAGCTGTGCCAGCCGGAGATCGAGCACCGATTTCTCCAGCTTGAACTCCGGTATCCCGTAGCGAAGCAATCCGCCGACGCGCTCGTTCTTCTCGAACACAACTACAGTGTGTCCGGCTCGCCGAAGCTGCTGCGCGGCCGCCAGTCCCGCCGGCCCAGACCCGATCACCGCGACCTTGAATCCCGTCACGCGACGAGGCGGACGCGGTGTCATCCAGCCTTCCGCGAAACCACGATCTGCGATCGTCTGCTCGATGTGCCTGATAGCAACGGGCTCGTTAACCAGACCGAGCACGCACGCCGACTCACACGGCGCTGGGCAAAGCCGACCCGTTAGCTCCGGGAAATTGTTCGTCGCCTGCAACGAGTCCAACGCCTCGTGCCACTCACCGCGCTGAACCAGCCCGTTCCACTCAGGGATGATGTTGCGAACCGGACAACCGGTATCGCCCTGACAGAACGGCACGCCACAATCCATGCAGCGCGCAGCCTGAGTGCGCACCGCCGACTCAGGAGCGGGACGATAGAATTCGCCCCAATGCCGAACGCGCTCGTCCACCGCCTGGCGCTCCGGCGTCGCTCGGCGCAGCGTGAGAAATCCTTTCGGATCAGCCATGACGAATCTCACCGCTGACGAACCGGCGCCGCGCTGCCGGGATCACGTTCGCAGCATCCGCTTCCGCCTGACGCTCGAGGGCCTTGCGATACTCGGTCGGCACGACGGCAACGAAGAGTTTCTCCGCCCGCTCCCATCTCCCCAGCTCGCGTTTTGCGCGCGCGCTGTCGGTGTGTCGCGCGTGTTGCTCCACCAGGTGGCGCAACATATCGCGCTGACCACTGTCCGTCACGTGCGAAAGCTCCACCAGCCCAGTGTTGCAGCGCTGCTCCAGCTCGCCGAACTCGTCGAGCACGAACGCGATCCCGCCGCTCATTCCAGCGGCGAAATTCCGACCGGTGCGGCCGAGCACGACCACCGTGCCGCCCGTCATGTACTCGCAGCCGTGATCACCGACTCCTTCCACGACGGTAATCGCGCCGCTGTTCCGCACAGCGAAGCGCTCACCCGCGACGCCGGCGAAGTACGCTTCGCCCGAAGTCGCGCCGTAGAGCACAGTGTTTCCGACCAATACTGTCTGATCAGGAATGAACTGCGCGGCGCGCGGATGTCTCACGATCAACCGCCCGCCGGAGAGTCCTTTGCCGACGTAGTCGTTCGCCTCGCCCTCCAACTCGAGCGTGAGACCGCGAGCCGCGAATGCGCCGAAGCTCTGACCCGCCGAGCCGGTGAATCTGATCGAGATGGTTTCGTCGGGCAGACCCGTGTCGCCGTAGCGGCGCGCGATCTCGCCCGAGAGAGTCGCACCAATAGCGCGATCGGCGTTGGTGATGGAGAACGCGGCCCTCACCTTATCGCCAATATCGAATGCGGGCTGCGCGAGCTCGACGAGCCTCC
>JBBQWD010000157.1:0-4044 GCA_038210945.1 Gemmatimonadales bacterium | reverse complement strand
CACCGCGATCCACGATAACGGCGCGCCGCGCGACGACTGATCCATCGCCGCCATCACGCTCGCCTGCTCGCGTGACTTCATGCGGACGCGGATCTCCTGGCCAGGCTGCACCAGGAAGCTCGGGATGTCGACAGACTTCTGGTTCACTTCAACGTGGCGGTGACGAACGAGCTGGCGCGCGGCCTTGCGGCTGCCGGCGAACCCCATCCGGTAAACGACGTTGTCGAGACGCGACTCCAGCGCTGCGAGAAGATTGTGTCCCGTGATTCCCGGGAGCGGTGCAACGCGCTCGAAGGTATTCCGGAACTGTCTCTCGCTCACGCCATAGATGCGCTTGATCTTCTGCTTCTCACGGAGCTGCTTCGAATACTCCGACACCTTGCGGCGGCGGGCAGTGGACGCACCGTGCTGTCCCGGCGGCGTCGGACGACGCTCGACTGGGCATTTCTCGGTGAAGCACTTGGTCGCCTTGAGGAAAAGCTTTGTCCCCTCGCGGCGGCACTGGCGGCAGCTCGCATCTGTATAACGCATCGGCTAGACTCTCCGACGCTTGGGAGGACGGCAGCCGTTATGCGGAATCGGCGTGACGTCCTTGATCGATTTCACCTGGAGGCCGGCGGCGACGAGCGCCTGAATCGCCGACTCGCGTCCCGATCCCGGCCCCTGAACTCTCACGTGCACACGACGAACGCCGAGTGTGACCGCTTCTCGTCCAGCCTGCTCGCCCGCCACAGTCGCGGCGAACGGAGTCGACTTCTTGGATCCCTTGAAACCGGCTTTCCCCGACGAGCCCCACGAGATTGTGTTCCCGTGAGTATCGGTGATCGTGATGGTGGTGTTGTTGAATGTTGCGCTGACGTGGGCGACCCCTTCCGCCTCGATCACGCGCTTTACTTTCTTTCCAATGGCCATAATTACTTCGTTACCTTCTTCTTGCCGGCGATAGCGCGGCGTGGGCCCTTCTTGGTGCGGGCGTTGGTGTGCGTGCGCTGTCCACGAACGGGAAGTCCGCGGCGATGACGAATACCCCGGTAGCTTCCAATGTCCATAAGTCGCTTGATGTTCATCGCGACTTCAGTTCTCAGGGCGCCTTCGACGCGAAAGTCCTTCTCGATCGCCTGACGCAGACGATTCGTGTCCGTGTCGTTCAGATCGCGAACTCTCTGCTCGGCGTTGACGCCGGTCGAAGCGAGGATCCGGCGGGCGGTCGCGCGACCGATGCCGAAGATGTAAGTCAGGCCGATCTCGACCTTCTTCTCACGCGGGAGATCCACGCCAGCAATACGAGCCATGAATTAACCCTGCTTCTGCTTGTGCTTTGGATTGCGGCTGCAGATGATGCGAGTCACGCCCTGTCTTTTGACGACCTTGCAGTGCTCACAGATCGGCTTCACGCTGCTACGAACTTTCACGTCCGACTCCCCACTAGATGGGCAAAAAGGGCCGAAGCCCTCCAAAAAACTTCGAGGTTAGCCTTTGAAAATACATAGGCTGAACCCTCAAAGCAAGCCGGGGAGACCGGGCAAAGTGTGACAGCAGACGGGGTTAGATCGACCTCATTACCGCCATGAGTTCCGACCTCGGATCCTTGGCCTGGGTGATCATCCGCCCGAGCACGATATAATTGGCTCCCGCCTGCGCGGCTTCAGCGGCGGTCACAGCGCGTTTCTGGTCGTCGGTCTTCGCGCCCGCCACCCGGATCCCCGGAACCAGCAGCTTCAGCTTGTCGCCGTATTTGGCGCCGATCTTACTAGCCTCCAGGCCGCTGCAGACCACTCCGTGGGCCCCGACGCTCGCGCAATCGCCCGCCAGCCGCAGCACTTCGCCATAGACCTCGAGGGTCTTCCGCCCCCACGCGGTGCGCAGCATGGCGGCGTCGAGAGACGTCAGGATCGTGACGCCAAGGACTCCACACCGCTTCCCCGCTCCCTCCACCGCCGCGGCGAGCATCTCCTGCCCGCCCGTCGCATGGACCGTAAGCAGTTTCGCGCCGATCTCCGCAGCGCTCCGCGCCGCGCCCTCTACCGTCTTCGGAATGTCGTGCAGCTTGAGGTCCAGGAAGACGTCATTCCCGAGCGCGCGCAACGCCTGCACGACCTGTGGGCCCGCCGCGGTAAATAGCTCTCCACCCACTTTGTAGAATCGGCAGGTGTCGCTGAGCCGGTCCACCATTGCCAGTGCCACATCGGCGCGCGGAAAGTCGAGCGCGACGATTGGGATCGGCCGCGATGTCCGGGCGGGTGGTCCGCTCTTCGTCGCGATCTTGGTCCTCGTCCCCGCCGGCCGCGAGTTAGGACTCATCTCAGCTCTCCCACGTGAGAGATCCGCGGAGCTCGGTCAACGCGCTCACTCCATGCTTTCGACACCACTTCTCCAGATCGTCCACGAGCTTCTCGGCTAGCCTCGGCTGCTGCATCGCGGCAGTTCCGACCGCGACGAGTGAGGCACCCGCGATCACATACTGCACAATGTCGGTCGCGCTGGAAATCCCGCCGACTCCTATCACCGGTAGTCGCACGGCCTTTGAGACTTTGTGGGTGGCGAGAACCCCGACCGGCAACAGGCCTGAGCCGCTCACGCCACCCGTGCCGAAGCCAAGCGCGGGTTTCCGGCTCTCCACGTCGATGACGAGACCCGGCAGAGTGTTGACCACCGAGATGCCATCCGCGCCTGCATCGGCCGCCGTCTGCGCGCTTCTCGCAATGTCCTGTAGCGTCGGTGAGAGCTTGACGAACACGGGCTTCTTGGTCGCCGCGCGGGCTCTCGTCACGACGTCGGTCAACGTCGCCGCGTCGGCGCCGAATTCCATCCCGCCAGCCCTGACGTTCGGACAGCTCACGTTCAACTCGTAACCGGATACAGCCGGCGAATCATCGAGCATGGACACGACGGTCGCAAATTCTTCCGTCCGGCTGCCGACGACGTTCACGAGCACTCTCGCTTCGTGAAGGTTCTGCGCCAGCCACGGGAGGTGCTCCGCGCGCACTTCGTCCATGCCTGGATTTGCCAAGCCGATCGCGTTGATCATCCCGCCTTCAAACTCCGCTACTCGCGGGGAGCGCGCGCCGTGACGGCGCTCAACGCTCACTGCCTTGGTGATGAGGCCTCCGAGCGCGTCGAGCCTGATGACGCTCGCGAGCTCGCGACCATATGCCGCGGTTCCGGCGGCAAGCAACACTGGATTTTGAAATTCGATTCCCGCGGCGGTGACTGCTAGCGCGGATGGGGTCACCGCTATCGAGTGCCCCCAACGCGCGACTGATAGTGGCCCAGGTAAGCGACCACCGACTCCGCAATGTTTCTGGCGAGAGCACGCTGATTGTCCTGATCACTCAGGAACGTCGCCTCGGACTGATTGCTGCCGAACCCGATCTCCACCAGCACAGCCGGCATGTAGGATCCCCGTAGCACGGCGAAATTGGCCTGCTGCACTCCCCGGTTCGGACCCGGATGCACGTCGATCAACCCGTTCTGGATTGTGAGAGCGAGATCGCTCGACTCTCTAAGGTGTTCGTTCTGCGCCATGTCGGTGATGATGAAGCTGAGCGGATCTCCCTTTGGCGCGTTCGCGCCAGTCTCGAATTTGACCGATTCGTTTTCCATGTCCTGCACGCGGCGTTCGTCCTCGGTCTTCGCCTCGGCGAGGAAATATGTCTCGAACCCGCGCTCGCGCGCTGCCGCGGCCGTCTGGTAGCCGGGTGCGTTTACATGGATCGAGATGAAGACGTCGCCGTGATTGCTGTTGGCGATCTTTCCCCGATCTGCGAGTGCGATGAGGGTATCGGTCGTTCGCGTCATCATGACGTCTACGCCGCGCGCGCGCAGCACGATGGCCAGCTTCTTCGCGACGGCGAGAGTGACATCCTTCTCGACGAACCACGATGGCGTTCCAATTGGGCCCATCATTCCGTTGTCGGGACCGCCATGGCCGGCGTCGATGACGACCACTCTTCGCCCAACTGGTTTCGTGACGACGGTTGGTCGGGGCGGCGGATTGGCGGATTGAACCGGCGTTGCGGGGCGCTCAGCCACTTGGGTAGCGAA
>JBBQWD010000156.1:0-4065 GCA_038210945.1 Gemmatimonadales bacterium | reverse complement strand
ATTCTCGAAGGCCTCGATCCGTTGTACATGCAGCGCCAACCGCCGGCATCGTCCACCGTGTCGCAGTTCACGACCAGCATTCCAGGCATCGACGCGGCCGCCCAGGCCCGGGCTCCCGCCAAGCCGAGCTCTTCACCGCTGGTAATGAGAACACCGAGGTTATGAACCGCGGATGCCAACTGCGATGCCACCAGTACCGTCGCTACCCCGCTGGCGTTGTCGAGCGCGCCAAGAGAATCGTTGCGGACGAAGCAGAATATCGAAGGAATCGCCGCGATGACTGCTGCCACCACCAGCACATGCCACACTCCAGGACCAAGGCGAATGCTTACGAGCGAGAGCAGGATGACGAGGAATGCGGAGGCGGAGATGATGGCGAGCAGGACGGAGCTCGCTATCCGCACGAGGATGGGAACCGTTTGGGACTTCGAGTCGATATGAGCAACGAGCCACAGCAACGGCTCCCCGCGCGTCGCCTCCAGATTCATCGATCTGGCCCGCTGCAATGGAAACCCTGCTATCCCGCGGCGCTTGACATAAGAGGAAGCCCAGATGAGCCCGCAAACCAGCACTGCTCCAACTACGAGCGCCTCGAGCGGGCCCTGATGCACCGCCATGTGACCCACGACCGCGATTGTTCCGGCCTGGAAGGCCGCAGCGATCGGAGGTCCCCAACGGCCGGGCGCGTCAGAGTATTCGAATGGCAGCTCCCTGCACGAGAAGCCCGCGCGCTCTAGTTCGTCTCTGCACTTGGCTCGAGCCTTTGCTTCTTCGGGGCTGCCGGCGAATCGAGGCGTCGCCGATAACTGGTCGAGCAGAGTCTTCGCGCGTTTGAGGAGCTCTGCGTCAGCCATTCATGCGGCCTAGGCGAGCCCCATTTTCGTCTTGACCTCGGCCATCGTCTGCCGCGCGATCGTGCGAGCGTGATCGGCTCCCATCGCCAGCGTATCGGCCATTTGCTTTGGGTTGGCGGCGATTTCCTTCGCGCGCGCCCTGATTGGAGCCAGCTCCTTCTCCATCGATTCGTGCAGGACTTTCTTGCAATCGAGGCAGCCCCACCCGGCGGTCCTGCACTGCACCGCCACGTGATCGACGGTCGCGGGCGGGCTGAACGCCTTGTGGAGGTGATAGATGTTGCACACCTCGGGCGTGCCGGGGTCGGTACGTCGCACCCTCGCCGGGTCCGTCACGGCCGGCCTCAGCTTCTCCCAGATCGAGCCCGGATCCTCGAGCAGTTCAACGGTGTTGCCGAGGGACTTCGACATCTTCGCCTGCCCATCGAGTCCCATGACGCGACGAGTGGGAGTCAGAAGCGGCTTGGGCTCGGGGAAGAATCCGGGCGTTGGCTCGTCCGCGAGTGCTGCCTTGACGCGCTTCACCGCCGGTTGCGGATCGAAGCGCGCGTTCCACTTCCGCGCTATCTCTCTCGAGAGCTCGAGGTGCTGTACCTGATCCTCGCCCACGGGCACCAGCTCGGCGCGATACAAAAGGATGTCGGCCGCCTGCAGGACCGGATAGTTGAGCAACCCAGCGGGCACACTCTCTTCGCGGCTCGCCTTCTCCTTGAATTGAGTCTGCCGCTCGAGCTCTCCCAGGGGCGTCAGAGTGTTGAATATCCACGCCAGCTCGGTATGTTCCGGCACCTTCGACTGCACGAACAGAGTGCATTTCGACGGGTCGAGGCCCGCGGCGAGCAGCGAGAGTGCCATGTCGGCGGTGCGAGCACGCAGATCAGCAGGCTCGTACGGAACCGTGATCGCGTGGTAGTCGACGATGCAGAAGAACGACTCGTACTTGTGCTGCAGATCAGCCCAGTTCTTGACGGCTCCGAGGTAGTTTCCGATGTGCAGAGAGCCCGAGGGCTGAATGCCGCTGAAGATGCGGGACATTGCGCGAAATTAAAGAGCGAGAGAGAAGAGTTGCAAGCAATTTCAGGAACTGATCAGGGCGATGAGGAGCTGCTTGGCATCGCGCTGGAAGCAGCTCGCGCCTCCGCTCGAGTGATTCGCGACGCGACCGTCAGCCGCGAGAATCTCGTTTGGGAGACGAAAGGGCGATCCGACTTCGTCAGCGAAGTCGATAAGGCATCCGAGCGCGAGATCACCACGACGGTTAATCGGCGATTGCCGAACGCGTCAATGCTTGGTGAAGAGCTGACACCAGACGCGCTTTCCGGAAAAGGGATCGTCGTCGTCGCCGATCCGCTCGATGGCACCACCAACTTTCTTCACGGCTATCCCGAGTACGCCGTTTCGATCGCGATTGCGCGGGACGGCGTCCTGTGCGCTGGAGTGGTGCTCAACGTGGCGCGCGACGAAGAATTCACTGCCCGGCGTGGCTCCGGCGCGTTCCTGAACGGAAAGCGAATCAAGGTCTCCACTTTGCGCGAGCCCGCGAGGGCCCTGATCGGCACTGGATTCCCGTTCAAGACGCTGGAGAAGTTGCCACTCTACCTCGAGCAGTTCAGTTTGGTGATGCGCGGGGCGGCCGGGATTCGTCGTGCCGGCTCGGCCGCGCTCGATCTGTCCAACGTCGCGTGCGGCCGGTTCGATGCGTTTTGGGAGCTGGTCCTCGCTCCGTGGGATGTAGCAGCCGGAATTCTGATGGTACAGGAGGCCGGCGGAATCATAACAGATCTGGACGGCAACGCGCCGGAGCTTCACGCGGGAGCATTCGTAGCCGGGAATCCGGGAATGCACACGTGGCTGCTGCAGACAGTGAGACGCGCCAACATGGGCAAAGGGAAAGACTGAATGAAGCTGGTCGAATGCGTTCCCAATTTTTCGGAGGGCCGTCGTCCTGAAGTCGTGGCGGCGATCCGCGATGCGATCGCAGCCGTCGAAGGCGTCTCCGTTCTGGACGTTTCGTCGGATCCGTCGCACAACCGGACGGTCATAACCTTCGTCGCCCCCGCAGAGACGGCCGTCGATGCGGCGTTCGCCGGAATTCGCGCGGCGGCCGAGCGAATCGATCTTTGCAAGCACACTGGAGAGCACCCGCGCATCGGCGCCACGGACGTCGTCCCCTTCATTCCTCTCGAAGGCTCAACGATGGAGGATTGCATCGCGCTGGCGCGAGCGCTGGGCGAGCGCGTCGGCTCCGAGCTCAAGATTCCCGTTTATCTGTACGAGCGGGCCGCGACGACGCCCGCGCGCGAGAACCTAGCCGACGTTCGCAGAGGAGAGTTCGAAGGACTGCGCGAAGAGATCGGAAAGAATCCAGCACGCGATCCCGATTTTGGTCCGGCGAAGATTCATCCGACCTGCGGAGCGATTGCGATCGGTGCCCGGCCTTTCCTCGTCGCCTACAACGTCTACCTCGGGCCTGCGTCCAACATTGAGATCGCGAAGAAGATTGCGAAGGCGGTTCGCGGCTCGTCCGGTGGCTTCCGCTACGTGAAAGGGCTGGGACTCGAGGTGGATGGCCAGGCGCAAGTCTCGATGAACCTGGTCGATACCGAGAAGACTCCCCTGCACATAGCGTTCGATTTCGTGAAGCTGCGCGCCGAGGGGGAAGGGGCCCAAGTGACGTGGAGCGAGATCGTCGGGCTTGTTCCGGAAAAAGTGTTGTTCGACACCGCCGCCAGCCACCTCCAGCTCAAGCAGTTCACTCCCGCACAGGTTCTGGAAAAGAACGTGCGCGAGGTAATGAGCGGTGGCGAAAGTCTCAGCGGTTTCGTCGCCTCTGTGGCTTCATCCAACCCGGTTCCCGGAGGCGGCAGCGTCGCTGCGCACGCTGGTGCGCTCGCCGCGGCTCTAGCGCAAATGGTCACGGGACTCACGATTGGGAAGAAAACATATAGCTCCGTCGAACCGGAGATGAAGGAAGCCGCGCTCAAGGCGGTCTCGCTCGGCAACAACCTCGCGTCGCTCGTGAAGCGAGACGCGGAAGCCTATTCATTGGTCTCGGAGGCTCACAAGCTTCCGAAGGAACCAGCGGATGCAGCAGCGCGTCGGAGCGAAGCCGTAACCAGCGCGCTCCTCAAAGCGGCGGAAGTTCCCCTCGAGACAGCTCGCGCGGCCGTCGAAGTCGCGCAAATTGCTGCGCTGGTCGCGGAGAAAGGGA
>JBBQWD010000155.1:0-4123 GCA_038210945.1 Gemmatimonadales bacterium | reverse complement strand
CTTGAAGCGGGGCGTCTTTCCTTCGTTCGGTCGCCATTCCTGGAATTGCGAAATCACGGGGGTCGAGGCCCACACCTGATCGTCCTTCTTGCCATCGATGACGGGCGCGGCTTCCGCGCGGACGGCGGTGGCGCTGCTGTCGGTAGGGGGAGGAACTGTCGAGCGAGCGGACGAGCCGACGTCGACGCGGACGGGGACCTGTTGAACCGCCTGAAGACTCAGCGCGAGTCCCAGGAGCGCAGAAGCGATCATCGGGATATCCGTTCGGAAGGAGGGTGTACGTACGACTCCTGCCCTTTGGATACCCTATCGGGCAAAGGGGTTTAAAAGTTTCGGCGGTTTATTTCGCGAATTGACGGTTTGGGGATCAACCCTAATAGAGGGAGCTGTGAGCCGGGAGCTTTAGTTATCAACTGAACTGAACGGGGCTGGAGGCTCCAGTAGCGCAGGCGCCTGGATTCAGTTCACGACGCCCAGACTTCCCTCAATGGCGTGACGGCAAAGGCAGTTGCCTGTGGTCAGACCAGCGGGTAGGAAAGTCTGGGCGTAGTGAACCGGTGCCTGGCCCCTACGCTACTGACGCCTCCCACCCCGTTCAGTTCAGTTGAAAACTGCAGTTCAGTTCTGCTGCCTCCCGCCGAATCGCTTATCCGCCTCGAGGTACCCAGTCGGAAGCCCGACGTCGAGGAAATCTCCGCGCATCAAACATCCGGTGAGGCGCCCGCGCTTGAGCAGCAGCTGCATGACCGGGATGTCGTCCAGCTCCTTGTCTTTGGAGCGAGCTGCCTCTACTTCGTCGATCGTCGCGAACACGCCGGGCAGAAATACGTAGCGACCAACTCCCGTAAACGCTGTCGCCGCGCCTTTCAGGTCGAATGTCTTCGCCCGTGGGCCTTTGTCGGGGATGCTCTGGATGATGAACTCCTTTTCCTCGACGCGTCCCGGGTAGATCGCGGTGGGACCGTACCGATCCTTGTTCGCGGCGGTGAGTTGGACTATCGCGACGACGCCTTTGCCCGTGCGCTTGTAGACATCGATCAGCTGTGAAAGTCCGGGCGTGTCGCCGATGAAGAGATTGTCGGGAAGCGCGACTGCCAGCGGTGCGCCCCCGGCGAAGAACCTCCCCAGGCGAATGGCGTCGGCGAGTCCTCGTGGCTCATCCTGAATGTCGACTTCGACCTTCGCGGGCATTCCTGGCCGTCCCGCGGCGGCGCGAACCGCATCCTCGAGATCGAACTTGCCAGGAGCAGACACGACCAGAACTTCGTCGATGCCGCTCGCTGCGCATTCTTCCATCACGCGCAGAACGAGAGGGACTCCGCCGATCGGCAGCAGCTCCTTCGCGCCGCCGCCGGTGAGAGTGGACATCCGCGTTCCTTTCCCGCCACAAGGAATGAGCGCCTTCGTTACCGCCGCCACCGTCATCGGTTGCTCATCTCGACCTTTGCTCCTTGCTCGGCGTACGTGCACCAGATCATCGGCTTCCGGCCAAACGAGGCTTCGTATTCCGAGCTGAGCGTGTCTTCCACCGCCGTCAATGCATCGAAATCTCCGACGGCGATGGCGCATCCTCCCCAGCCGGCGCCGGTCATCCGCGCACCTCGCACTCCAGGAATCTCTTTGACTCTGTTGACGAACCAGTCAAGCTCCGGAGTCGAGCACTCGTACTGAGTTCGCAACGACTCGTGTGAAGCGTAGAGAGTCCCACCGGACACCAAGCCGGATTTCGTGAGACTCCGCACGAGCTCGCTGACGCGGAGATTCTCCTCCGTGACGTGCAGCGCGCGCTTCTCGAGAGTGGCGGGCATGTTTGCAGCGCGAACTTCATCCGGCCGCGCCCACGCGAGGTTCTCTATTTTGGGATTCCGCTCTTGCAGCAGAGTCAACGCTTCCTGACACTCGAGCCGCCGCTTGTTGAACTGCGAAGTGCGCAGTGACCTCGGCGTTACAGTGTCGAAGATCAGCACCGCCTCCTTGATCGTCACCTGGTCGGTGTCCAGCGTGTCGGCCCAGAGGTGGAGCGCGCGGCCCTTTTCGCCGAGTCCGGACCCGAACTGGTCCATCACACCGCACGCGACTCCGACGAATTCGTTCTCGACGCGCCAGGAGAGGAGCGCGAGATCCTCCATCGGCCGAGTGTCACCCACGAGCGCGGCCAGCGAGACCGCGGTTGCCATCTCGAGCGCGGCGGACGAGCTCAGGCCCGAGCCGACAGGTACGTCGCTGGTGACGACGGCTTCGATCTGAGGAAGACCCACGCTTCCGGCCGCGAACGCATCGCAGACGCCAGTGACGTAGTCCCACCATTGTCCGCTGCGCGCGATCGAGCGGATGTCGAATTCCGCCGGCGCGGTTTGGGTTTCGGAGACGACGCGGCTCCTTCCCGCGACCGGCCTGGCGCGTATCGCGACAAAGGTTCGACGATTGATCGCCATCGGCAGCACCTGACCACCGTTGTAGTCGACGTGCTCCCCAATGAGGTTCACGCGTCCCGGCGCGGAGCCGATCACATCAGGCTCGCCGCCGTAGGTGTCCCGAAAGCATCGGCAGATGTGATCCGCGGTCATCGTGTTGCTATGTGGAGCAGTCATCCTGGCTGTACGAGAGACGATTGGCGGAACTCGACCAAGCTGCGACTCATCTAGGAGAATGGTATCGTTATGAATGACTGGAGCCAAGCCGGGAACAACAGAATACATCCGTCGTCTCGGGGTCTTCGACACGACGATGATCGTGATCGGCGGCATCATCGGCGCCGGGATATTCCTGAATCCGGCGATCGTTGCACAACGCGTGCACACGTCCGCCTTCATTCTCACCACGTGGGTGATCGGAGGCGCGGTTGCGCTGGTCGGCGCGCTTTGCTTCGCCGAGCTGGGAGCGCGCAGACCGCAGGCGGGTGGGGGATACGTCTATCTCACGGAAGTATTCGGCCCGCTCCCGGCGTTTCTTTACGGGTGGACTTTTCTTTTCATAATCAACAGCGGTGGAATCGCGGCCGTCGCCGTCACCTTCGCGCGATATACCGCGGACCTGTTCAGCCTCTCGACGGCTTGGATCAAGCCGTTGGCTGCCGGACTGCTCGTGGTCTTGTCGGGCGTCAACTATCTCGGAGTGCGCTCCGGAAGCATCACCCAGAACATCTTCACGGTCCTGAAGCTGGTCGCGTTGGCGGCTCTGATCGGAGTGGGGATCTTCTTCGCGGGCCCGCGAATCAATCCGGTCACTCTTCGCGTGCCCGATCCTATTGAAGGCTTCAACGTCATTCGCGCCCTGGGTTACGCGCTGATTCCCGTTCTCTTCGCGTACGGCGGCTGGCAGTACTCCAACAACGTGGCGAGCGAGATCGTCGAGCCGGAACGAACGATTCCGCGAGCGATGACGATTGGAATGTTCGTGGTCGTCGCGATTTACGTTCTAGCCAATGTTGCGTACATCAAGGTGCTTGGCCCGCATGGCCTGGCGACGAGTCTTGCTCCGGCGGCGGACACGATGCGCGCGGCGGTCGGTCCCGTAGGCGGCGCGCTGATGGGAGCGGGCGTCGTTGTCTCGACGATTGGCTTCGTGAACACGGGGATATTGTCGGCTCCACGCATGCTTCAGGCGATGTCTGCGGACGGTTTGTTCTTTCGGTTTGCCGCGAAGCTCCACCCGCGACATCGCACGCCGACGGGAGGAATCCTCATTCAGGCGGTGTGGGCGATCGCGCTCGTTCTCTCCGGTACTTACGGACAGTTGCTCGACTACGTGGTGTTCGGAGACTGGATATTCTTCGGACTCATCGTCGCGACCATCTTCGGTTATCGCCGTCGCGACGCCGACAGTCCATACGAGCCGGCGAAGACTTACCGCGCACCCGGATATCCGTTGTTGCCGGCGCTCTTCGTCATCACCGCGGCGTTCGTCGTGGCGAGCGCAATCTGGTCCAACCCGCGCAACGCTATGCTGGGTGTCGTGCTCATCGCGCTCGGGATCCCGGCGTTTCTGTTCTGGCGCCGGCAGAGCAGGGCAGATGCGAGGGCGGCTGCGTGAGCGATCGGCGCGAGAGCGAGTATCTCGAATGGGCGAGGTCGCACGGCAACATCAAATACAGCCTCGCCTTGAGTGGAGTCCCACCCATTGA
>JBBQWD010000154.1:0-4189 GCA_038210945.1 Gemmatimonadales bacterium | reverse complement strand
CCGCGACGTTCATCGACGCCCCTCAAGGAGGCATGACATGGATCGCCGCGCTTTTCTGACTTCGCTTGGCTTGGCGGCCGCCGGTTCGCAGCTCGCCTGCGCATCGGTCGCGCAAAACGTCGCAACCGGCCGCCGGCTGCGTCGCGTCGGAATCCAGCTGTACACCCTGCGCGACGATGCGAAGCGCGATCTGGAACGCACCCTCGCCGACATCGCGGGGGCCGGTTACAAGGACGTCGAGCTGCTGAGCTCGATGAATAATTTCGGAATGCCTCCCGCGCGACTACGACAGGTCCTCGACCAAAATGGTCTGCGCGCGCCATCTACCCACGTGGGCGTCGGGGAGCTCAATGATCTTGACCGACAGCTCGCGGACGCCGCGACACTTGGGCACAAGTACATCGTTCTCGCGAGTCTTCCCGGTAATGAGCGGACGCTCGACGACTACAAGCGCTGGGCTGACCGACTGAATGATCTCGGCAGACGGTCTCTCACTCACGGCGTGTGGATCGGATTTCACAACGAGGCCTACGATTTCCCGCCAATCGGCGGCGTGGTGCCATACGACGTCCTGGTGGAGCGCACCGATCCTGCTCTCGTCCGACTACAGCTCGACACCGGCAACATGGCGATGGGTGGCCGCGATCCTCTCGAGTACATGAGGCGCATCGGCAAGCGGTACTGGCTGTTCCACATCAAGGACGCGCCCAGTCTCGGCGCTTCCACCGACGCGGAGCTGGGTAAGGGCATCGTCGACTTCAAGCGCCTACTCGCAAGCATCGATGACATCGACGACAAGCTGCTTTACGTCGAGCAGGAGACGTATCCGGGCGCACCGTTGGACAGTGCGCGACGGGACTACGCCTACATCACCGGGCTGACTTTCTAGCGACGCCTTCAGGCACCAGACGGAGACTCTTTCTGCGTCCACCTATCGGTGCTGAACGGCGACAGATCGAATTCCGTCTTGCCTTTCGTGAGTAGGTCGGCCTGAATCTCCCCGATAGCGCTCGCGAACTTGAATCCGTGCCCCGAACAGGGACTCGAGACGAGAACCTGCGGGAAGAAGGGATGAAAGTCGATGATGAAATCGTGGTCCGGCGTATTCGTGAATAGACAGACGTCGCTCTCACGCACGGGAGCTTCCGAGAGCGCTGGAAGAATGGGCTTGAGCGCCGCGCGCAACGGCCGGACCTCTGTTTCATCAACTGTGCGTTTCGCGCTGTCGGGATCCGGGACTATCTCTCCGTCGTGCATCACCGACGCCTTCACGCCGCGCGGAAGTCGCGGAAATCCGTAGCAGATGCTACCCGCGCGGTACTCGTAGGCGTAGATCGGGAAGTGCCCCAGGTCATAGAGAGCTGGGTCGCTCGTCGGCTCGAGCCAGAACACCGCCTGACGCTCGATGGTGAGAGGCAGCACAAGATCGGGCAGTAGCGCGCCATCCCAAGCGCCCGCCGTGATGACCAATCGATCCGCAGTGTAGGTACTGGACGAAGTCGTCACGCGGACGCCGCCACCATCTGCAATCCAATCGAGCGCCGGCTCGCTGAAGTGCGCGTCCGCACCCGCCTCTCGCGCAAGCTTGACGTGCGCTCGGTTGCAGGCTTCGGGGTCGAGAAACCCGGCGCGAGGGTCGAACACGGCGACGAGCCCTTTGTCGAGATGAAATGCCGGGAATCGCTCGCGCACCTCGGCTGGAGTGAGAATCTCGTGCGGCAGCTCGTGCTCCTCTGCGCTGCGCAGAGTCCCGGGGACGACCGTGCCGTCGGGTGGGCCGATCATGATCCCACCCGTGATCGTCATCAGCGATGATCCGCGGCGGTCCTCCAGCTCACGCCACAGCTCGTGCGCGCGTCGCACCAGCGGGACGTAGAGAGGATGCTCGAAGTAGGTCTCGCGAATGATGCGGCTGTCGCCGTGCGACGAGCCCTGCTTGTGGCCCTGCGCGAATTGTTCGAGGCCGAGCACGCGCCACCCGCGTCGCGCGAGGTGATAGAGCGTCGCGCTGCCCATGGCGCCGAGTCCGACGACGATGGCGTTGTAGTGGCCGGTGTTCATGACAGTGGCGCCCCCTCTCGGGGCAATCTAGCTTGACCCAAGGCCAGCGTTCCACGCAACGACTCGAGAAGGAGGAGCGGTGCAATACCGAATCAGACGGTTTGGGATCCAGTCGACAGCTCTCACAGTCGGGATCTTGTATTTCCTTCTCGCCCTGTTGCTCGTGCCGATCCTCTACTTGACGACCGGCGGTGCGCTTCGGGGCACTGTGCCATCGGTCATGCTCGTGCTCATTCCATTCATCTACGCAGTGGTTGGCTACATCGTAGCGGCGATTGCCTGCTGGCTCTACAACATCGTTGCCGGTTGGTCAGGGGGCATCGCGTTCACACTGGAGCCGGGCGAGGGCGCATGACGACCGGAGCAAAGTCCTGATTCCTGAGTTCGTCGTTCTCTCTCGTGAGGATGCCGAGCGTTATGAGCCGCGCGGCAAAGAGATCTGCATTTCAATCTCCGACGCCCACGCCCCTTCCGCCCGAATCTCGTCGCGCTTCGCGGCGGTGCTTCGACTGAACTTCGACGACGTGATCGAGCGTGGCGAGCCGAGTGACATTCTTTTCGTCCAGGATCACGCGCGGGAGATCACGAAGTTCCTCGACGCATGGCCGAACGCCGAACGAGTGATGGTCCACTGCAACGCTGGAGTGAGCCGCTCACCGGGCGTAGCGCTCGGGCTATGCGATTTGCGCGGGTGGGCGACCGCGGCGCTGGAGCGCTCGCATCCTGGCTGGAACCGACTCGTTCGATCAGTCCTCGCCGCCGAGCGGGGAACTTCGGTGGAGAATCGCCCCCGGAGGCGAAGTGCGCTCGAGTAAGATCACGGCCGATGTCCGCGCGTTCTTCACCGGCTACTGCACCGCGTTCATCCGCCAGGACGCGCCGGCTATCGCCAAGCACTTCGCCGACATGGTTCACGTCACGAGCGATGACGAGCGCGACGTCAGCGTTCAGGTCGCGTCGGCGGCCGAGTGGCGGAAGATCATCGATCGCCTGCTGGACATGTATCGCGCCATCGATGTTGGCTCGGTGGAAGCGATTGGACTCGCGACCGACGCGTTGTCACCACGGCTCGTGCAGGCTCGGCTGCGATGGGCGATTACCGACAAGGCATCCCGTCAACTCTACGAATTCGACGCCATGTACACGCTGGCGAGACACGCGGAGAAGTTCCGCATCATCGCGATAGCGCACAACGAGCTTCCGGAATATCGTAAGTGTCTGGCGCGCATCAAAACAGAGCAGCGGAGCCCGCAATGACAGGATCCAAACCGAATGAAAGTTGGCGGGCGATTGTCGCTTCGTCGCTCGCTTGGGAGCAGTCGCACACCACATTGGAAAAGGCCGTGAAGGATCTCGAGCCGGCAGTCAGGGGTCAGCGGCCGCCCAATTACCCGCATTCGGTGTGGGAGCTCCTCGACCACATCCGAATCACTCAGCACGATCTGCTGGACTTCTGCCAGAATCCAGATTACGAGGAAAAACTCGCGTGGCCGCAGGATTACTGGCCGGCGACTCCCGCACCGCCGACGGCCGACGCGTGGGACAAGAGCATCCTCGACTATCGTCGCGACCGCGAGGCACTCGCGCGGTTCACGACCGATTCGGAGCTGGACCTTACAAGCAAGATTCCGCGCGGAACGGGTCAGACTTATCTTCGCACCATCCTCGTCGCGGTGGACCATGCTTCATATCACGTTGGCCAGATCGTATCAGTGCGACGCTTGCTGGGGGCGTGGCCCGCGGCGTGAGTCTCGGCGGCGACTCGATTCCGGGAAACCGGCCGGGGGCTGGGACGTAGTGTAGTCGGCAGGAACAGCACCTTTCTTTTGATTCGAGGCAATATGGGTCCGGAAGTGACAGCATTCCTTCAGGTAGCGATCATCGTCGTCGTTCTCATCGGCGCACTCTCCGCAATCACGGTCGGTCTGGTTCGCGGCGTTTCCAGCAAGCCAAAGAGTATCAAGGTGGGCGACGCACAAAGCCTGCAGCTCGAGCAGCTCCAGCAGTCGGTGGATGCAATCGCGGTAGAGGTGGAACGCATCGCGGAGGCGCAACGGTTTTCCGCCAAGCTGCTCGCTGAACGGGCAGAGCCGGCGGCGACCTTACGCTCAGGATCAAACTAAGAGAG
>JBBQWD010000153.1:0-4265 GCA_038210945.1 Gemmatimonadales bacterium | reverse complement strand
TACGCGGCGCGCGGCGATTTGCAGCTGCGAGCTCGGCGCATCGAAGCCGTGGGTGACGGCCTCTGGCGCAAGGCGATGGAGCAAACGCTGGCGAAGCTACGCGGAGAAGGCTTGCTCGAGGAAGGCCGGAAGCGTCCGATTCCGCAGTTCCCCAAGACGGTCGCGATCGTGACGAGCGCCGACGGCGCGGCGTTCCGCGATATCGTTGCCGTGATGCGCAAGAGAAATGCGGGCGTGCAGCTCGTGCTGTGCCCAGCGAAAGTGCAAGGCGATGGCGCGGCGCTGGAGATCGCGGCCGCGCTGCGCCGTGTCGCCAGATGGGCGCTAGCCGACGTCGTGATCGTAGGCCGCGGAGGCGGCGGTAAGGAAGATCTGTGGGCGTTCAACGACGAGCGTGTCGCGCGCGCGGTTGTCGAGTGCCCTGTGCCGGTGATCTCAGCGGTCGGCCACGAAGTCGACATCACCGTATGCGACGCCGTCGCGGACCTGCGGGCGCCAACTCCTTCCGCCGCCGCGGCGGCCGCGTGCTCTGCGCGCACCGAGATCGAGAAGGCGTTCGCTCTCGCCAGGCGCGATTTGTCGGAAGCGATTCTCTCTCGCGTGCAGAACGCCCACAAGGAGCTGGAGCGGCTGGGTCGGCGCATCACGCAAACCGCCGAAGGGATCGTCGCATCGAGGAAATCTCTCCTCGGAGGAGCGGCGGGACGCCTGAACGCGCTCAGTCCGCTCGCGACTCTCTCGCGCGGCTACGCGGTCGCGCGCGACTCGGAGGGGAAAGCCCTCACGTCAGCGCGGCAGTTCCGCGCGGGCTTGGCCTTCGAGCTGCTCCTGCACGATGGAAAAGTCGGGGCCGACACGACGGACGTCGAGCGCGCATGAGCCTTTTTCTCACATTCATCACTAGTCTCATGCTGGGCATGAGACACGCGACCGATCCAGATCACATCGTGGCGGTCACGACGATCGTGAGCCGCGAGCGATCTGTGGCCAAGGCCGCTGGAATCGGCGCAGTTTGGGGACTCGGTCACACAATCACGCTGCTGCTCGTGGGCGGCGCCATCATCGCATTCAAGATCGGGTTCAACGCCCGACTCGGTCTGTCGATGGAGTTTTGCGTTGCCTTCATGCTGATCGTGCTTGGCCTGCTGAATCTCTTCGACGTGAAGATGACAGCGGCGGCGCCAAGCACATCGCGTCCGTTTTTCGTTGGTGTGGTACACGGCCTCGCGGGCTCCGCGGCGGCGGCGCTGTTGATCGTGCCCCTTTTGGACGACCCACGTTGGGCAGCGCTCTACCTGCTGACGTTCGGCCTGGGCACGATCGTGGGGATGAGCATCGTCACGATCTCGATCGCGGCGCCGTCGCTGCTCGCCGCCGCGCACATGCCGAGCTTGCAACGCTCACTTCGTCTTGCGTCGGGAGCTGTGAGTCTTGTATTCGGATTGTACCTGGCTCACAAAATTGGATTCTCGAACGGACTCTTTACTTCAGATCCGCACTGGACTCCGCGATAGCTAGAGCAGCTGTTGGCTGCACATGAGCAGCACCACTCTGACCTCTTCCTGTCCTGTCGCCGGCACTACCTTGCTCGAATAGTAGAACGGCTCGCCCGGCATCTTGGCTTCACCAAAAACTAGGGCCGAGTCTATCGGGGTCACCATGATCTCGAAGTCGCCGTTCCCATTGCTGGTTGCGTAGCCCACCGTCCGGGCCTTTCTAACCAGGGACAGGAGGCGATCGTACTCGCGAGAGGCGGCGCGCATCGCGTCAGGGTCACCCTTTTCCCACTCGAGTGTGTCGAGCGCATCGAGCGACTTCCGGATCGCCGGAATCTTCTTCGCATTGAAAGCGTAGACGTGAACCCCGGGCACGCCGGACGTCGTCTCCTTTACATCCGCGCAAGGCTGGGCACTGCCGTCGAGCAGTGTCTTCTCTGGAAATGGCTGGATCAGGGACAACAGGCCGAGCAACGCCGCTCCTCGTAAAAACACTTCGGACTCCGGGTGAAGGGTCGATCTTTAGACGCGTGAGGGCGGGTTTTGGAACTGAAGAGGGGCCAGTATCTGTGTCGTTCTCAGTTGTGAGTCCCCAGAGGTGGGAGCCTTGTCTTGTCTTCGCGGCCCTGCTAAGTTTAGAGGCTACAGCGATTTAAGACCCAGATACGGGCGCCGGCAAATGGGCCGACGCGAGATCAAATACAAATGGCATTCGAGAAAACACCTACCGTAGAGAAGTACCGCACGCATAAAGACGATAGCGGCTCGAGCGAAGTTCAGGTCGCACTTCTCACTGCAAGAATCAACTATCTCACCGACCACTTCCGCACCCACGCGAAGGATCACCACAGCCGTCGCGGGCTGCTCAAGATGGTGGGAAGAAGGCGCCGGCTCCTCGACTATCTGAGGCGCACGGATCTCGAAGGTTACCGCAAGATCATCGCTGATCTTGGACTCCGGTACTAAGCTGACCGTTTGATCTGACCGCGCGGCGCACAATGCGATCCCGCGCGGTTTGTGCTACAAAGAGACAACAACACAACATATGCAACGCATCGAAAGAACGTTCGCCGGCAGGCGCCTAGTCATCGAGACAGGCCGCATGGCGAAGCAGGCAGCAGGGTCCGCACTAGTGCAGTTCGGCGAGACGATGGTTCTCGCGGCAGTGACGGTCAGTGACACCGAAAGTCCCCTCCCGTTTTTCCCCCTCCTCGTAGAGTACAAGGACAAGGCCTACGCCGCGGGCAAGATCCCCGGCGGCTTCATCAAGCGTGAAGGCCGGCCCTCCGATCCGGAGATCCTCAAGGCGCGAATCATCGACAGGTCGATTCGCCCGCTCTTCCCGGAAGGCTTCAAGAATGAAGTCCAGGTATTCATCTACGTCGTCTCGGCCGATCAGGAGAACGACGCCGACGTGATGGCGTTGGTCGCGGCATCCTACGCGCTCAACTCCTCGAAGATCCCCTTCATGGGTCCGATCGCCGGCGTTCGCGTCGGTCGCGTCCAGGAGAACTGGATTCTCAACCCGACATTCCAGCAGCTGCCTTACAGCGACATGGACATCGTCCTCGCCGCCTCGAAGGACTCGATCATGATGGTCGAAGGCGGAGCGCTCGAAGTCACCGAAGCCGACGCGCTCGAAGCGCTGACGGTCGGACACAAGGGCGCCCAGGAGCTGATCCAGCTCCAGGAAGAGCTGCTCGCCCAGGGCCGCGCCGAGAAGATGAAGTGGAGTAAGGCAGAGGTCGCTCCGGCGATCAAGCTCCGCGTCGACGAGCTGGCCAAGGGCCGCATCGCCGAAGCGATCAACCAGAAGGAAAAGCACAGCCGCATCGAAGCAGTCGAGTTCGTGAAGAAGCAGGCGGTCGAGCAGCTGCTCGCCGAGTTCCCTGAGAACTCGAAGGACGTCAAGGCGCTCGTTGAAGACACCGAGTACCACGCGCTCCGCTCCCAGGTGCTCGACACCAACAAGCGCGTCGATGGCCGCGGTACTAAGGATGTTCGCGCGATCACGATCGACACGAAGGTCCTTCCACGAGCCCACGGTTCCGCGCTCTTCACGCGCGGTCAGACGCAGGCGCTCGTAGCGATCACGCTTGGAACGGCGAACGACGTACAGCGGCTCGACAGCATCGATGATGCCGGCGAGACGACCAAGTCGTTCATGCTGCACTACAACTTCCCGCCGTTCTCGACGGGTGAAGTCAGACCGATGCGCGGGACAAGCCGCCGCGAGATCGGTCACGGACATCTTGCCGAGCGCGCGCTGCAGAGCGTGCTGCCGGCGTTCGAGGATTTCCCGTACACGATTCGCATCGTCTCCGACATTCTCGAGTCCAACGGCTCGTCGTCCATGGCGTCAGTATGTGGCGGATCACTCGCACTCTTCGACGCCGGTGTTCCACTCCGCTCCGCCGTCGCCGGTGTGGCGATGGGACTCATCAAGGAAGGCGCGAAGTACGCGATTCTCACCGACATCCTTGGAACCGAGGATCACCTCGGCGACATGGACTTCAAGGTCGCGGGCACCGAGATAGGCATCACGTCCATTCAGATGGACATCAAGGTCGAAGGCCTCGATCTCAAGATCGTGAAGGAAGCGCTCGCGCAGGCGCGCGAAGGCCGCCTGCATATCCTGAGCGAGATGAAGAAGGCGCTCGCCGAGCCGAGAGCGGATCTGTCGCCGTACGCACCGCGTATCGTGACGATGACGATCAACCCCGAGAAGATCGGCGACCTCATCGGTCCGAAGGGGAAGACAATCCGTGG